>NZ_JACNMS010000007.1 GCF_020595125.1 Jeotgalibacillus aurantiacus | reverse complement strand
AAAAGCTCTTCAAGTATAGGCAGCAGGGACATACCGTTAAGATGATCTATATGGACAAAACAGGCTTATGTTCGGAGCGGAGGATCAAGATCAGGCAGTTGGGCGAGAACTCATTTACGGCTTTCTGCATGAAACGCGGTGCTGTTCGTACTTTTCATTATGAGAGCATCCTTTCAGTTGTTCCTGTCATTAAAAAGGAGCGGGCGGTGATTTAATTGGACAGCAATGGGAAAGACCGCGGCACGATCAAGTGGACCAGTATGATGATGCCAGAGCATGTTGCTATGCTTAAAGATTATCTGAAAAATGAATACGAGGCAGAAGAAAAGCCGATCATGGATGAGCAGGTTATGGAGCAAATATTTATGTCTATTGAGGAGTCATGTGAGCAGCATCAAACGATTGATCTCCATGTACACGAAAAGATAAAACGTGAGAAGATCCGGGGCCGGGTAACGAACATCAACTATATGGATCGTCACATAACGATGGATACGGATGAGTTGTTTAACCGAAAGATAAAATTCGATGATGTCGTGGGTATAGAATTTATATAAAAAAGATCTCCTCATAAATGAGGAGATTACTTTGCGTAGAGAAATGCAAGATATTGAAAACCTTCAGGAGCATCATCAATATAATTTACCTTAACTTCATACCCTTCTATCTCTCCATTGTATTCAAAAGTACTAACTGATTCACTCAGTAGTCTTGTGACCTCATCAGTAACCACAGGTGGACCTTCTTCCAAAGAAGCTAAGAGAAGCGTAATATTTACAGGATTACTTGTAGTCACTGAGTATCCACTTAACTCACCAGCACTATCCATATTCGCAATCAAATTATGATCTTCAAGTCGAATGTTAAAACCAGTATCATCCTCATTAACTTCTAGCGTATCAACATCGTATTTCATCTTTTCTGCCAAAGCGATCACATCAACAGGAACGTCTGGCAATGATGCTGCTGTTTCTGATTCAGCAGTAGATGTTTCAGTTTCCCCAGAACAAGCTACTAATGTAAACGAAAGCAACAACAAAATTAAACCTCGTTTCATAACGAAAACCCCCTTTATGTATTTACCAATAGTATACATTAATAGAGGTGGATTAGTTTCAGTTTCTTCTATATAAATGTCAATGCAATTGAACAGCTATATTTGTGTAGTGCAATGTGTAGTAAAACTTTAAAACCAAAGCTATAAAATAAAAATGTTCCCTTGACATGTAGTCAAAAGAACATTGATTTAACAACGTTTTGATGTAATTTCATTTCATCAAAATCATATCAAAATTGTTACCAAACGCCCTCGAAGGGAATCGAACCCCTATCTCAAGAACCGGAATCTTGCGTCATATCCATTAAACTACGAGGGCAAGATACGCTGTGTTAAGCGCGCTTTTCTATTATAATCGAGCGTATGGATGAATGCAAGGGCGTATTTAAAAACGATTTGGCATCGATAAAACTTGTTAAACGTATGCTGGAATGGGTATGATGAAAGAAGAACAAAAGGTTGAATCGATTTGTTTGACCTTTTTTGACCATCATTGTATGATTGTCAGTACATACTTACCAGTAACACCAACATTACCTTTTTGAAGGAGGATTTTCACATGAATCTAATTCCTACAGTTATTGAACAGACAAACCGCGGTGAACGTGCATATGACATTTACTCACGTCTGTTAAAAGACCGGATCGTTATGCTTGGAAGTGCCATTGATGATAATGTGGCGAACTCCATTGTATCCCAGCTTCTTTTCCTTGAAGCGGATAACCCTGAAAAGGATATTTATCTTTACATCAACAGCCCGGGTGGAAGCATCACGTCTGGTATGGCGATTTATGATACGATGCAGTTCATTAAGCCAAAGGTACACACAATCTGTATCGGTATGGCAGCATCTATGGGTGCATTCCTTCTTGCGGCGGGTGAAAAGGGTCACCGTTATGCCCTTCCAAACGCAGAAGTCATGATTCACCAGCCACTTGGCGGTGCACAGGGTCAGGCAACGGAAATCGATATCGCTGCAAAGCGTATCCTGTTCCTGCGTGACAAGCTGAACAGCATTCTGGCAGAGCGTACAGGCCAGGATATCGAAACGATTGCCCGTGATACTGAGCGTGATAACTTCATGACAGCAGAGCGCGCGAAGGAATATGGTCTGATTGATCAGATCATGGACCGCAATAAGCTTGCTGAAAAATAAGATTTGACTTTAAAACTGCTGCAGCACTCTTCGTGAGTACTGCAGCAGTTTTTTTGTTATATCAATCTATGGAATGATTCAATTGGGTGCAATGGGATATGCATTGTTCAGAAATTAAATTTTAAAATGATTATTTGTCATAATCGGTTTATTTTATGTGCTGATTCAGGAAACAAAATACAGCGATTTTTGGTTAAAAGCAGATTCCCCTCATTGTTTTTCCTCTTGAAATCAGCTTCGCACAGCCTCTCATAAACTCATCCAAAATAAAATTCATATTTATAGATCCTCAGCATATAGATAAAGAATGGACTCATCACTCTATTACAAATAAATACATAATTATTATATTACTGTAACATGTATTGTAAATGTATGTTTTATCTGAGAGGATAAGCCGGATGGAGGGATTTCAACATTATGAAAAATTCAGACAGTCTTAATTATTTCCGTCCTGTTGTCACGGTTCTTGGATTCGACTATCAGGTGGCATTCGAAGAGTTTCGGGACTACTACTCAATCTCAGTTGAGTTTAAAGAAAATCATACGATTACGATCCCCGGCTTTGATTTAGAAGAGATGATGGAGCAGCTTAAGCGCTGCATTCAAACTTATATAGAAGAAGATGAGTAAACCATTTGCCTTTCCTTTCAATAGGAAGGGCTTTTTTATTTTCAGGAGCAGTGCCTTTTATCACTAACCTCACAAACTTTTCGCGGACCTCACGAATTGTTGCCGGCAGCTCACGAACTCGCGTCATAACCTGACGAACTCCATGGCTAAGCTCACGAACTCCGCAGCCAAGCTCACGAATTCCGTCCCTTTGTTAACAATACATTGCTTACTCCTTTTCGAGATGGGTCAAATATCACTAACCTCACAAACTTTCCGCGGACCTCACGAATTGTCCTCCGCAACTCACGAACTCGCGTCATAACCTGACGAACTTCATGGCTAACCTCACGAACTCACATGCCAAGCTCACGAACTCCGTCCCCTTGTTAACGATACATTGCTTACTCCATGCCGAGATGGGTCAAATATCACTAACCTCACAAACTTTCCGCGGACCTCACGAATTGTCGTCCGCAACTCACGAACTCGCGTCACAACCTGACGAACTCCATGGCTAACCTCACGAACTCACCCGCCAAGCTCACGAATTCGCACACTCCAATTACACATCCCTTCCCATCCAAATCATATTCAAGCATAATAATAACCATCACCAAACATTGGAGGGACGAAACCATGATTGTCCATTTTTATACCCGGCCGAACTGCGGGCTGTGCGAGGAAGCACGGCTGATGCTCGAGCTTGTACAGGAAGATGTACATTTTGACATTGAGGAACGCAATATTGATACATCTGATGAGTGGACAGAGAAGTACGGTCTGATGATTCCGGTCATTGCAGTGGATGATGAAATTGTACAGGCCGGTCAGATTGATTATATGACAATAAGTAAACGTTTTCAAAAAAACACTTGACTTTATTGCTTGAACTCGTTCTGTAACCCTGCTATGATTGGAATTGTAGCAGGGATCTTTTTTTTGCCGCGATTGGGACATAAAATGTCTATGCGGGACAAAAAATGACCAAGTGACGCACTTCGATGTCCGGCATTCAGTTAAAGCCTGACTTTGGAGTGAATTTTCACCGAAAAGGAGCTTTGACATGCCAACTTTTATTGACATCCAAAAGCGTCTGGTGCCTGACCTGCTAGATGAGATGCAAGTGAAATATCAGATTTTACGATCGGTCCGTTTTTTGCAGCCGGTTGGCAGAAGAAGCCTTGCCCAGTCACTCGGTATGACAGAACGCGTCCTCAGGAAGGAAGTGGATCAGCTGAAAAGCCAGGATCTGCTTCATATTGATGCTTCCGGAATGAGTCTGACGCAGGAGGGTCTTGAACTGCTTGTGCCGCTTGAGCGAATGATTAACGAAATTACGGGTATATCCGTAATGGAGCAGTCATTAAAAAAACAGCTTGGCGTAAAAGAAGTGATCATTGTGCCCGGTAATAGTGATGATTCGCCTTGGGTGAAGGAAGAATTAGGACGAGCCGCTATTCAGAGTATGAAGCCGTATGTGGGCCATAATACGGTTGTGGCTGTTACGGGCGGAACGACGATGTCGGCCGTTGCGGGGATGCTGACTCCGGATTTCGCGACACCGGAAACGCTGTTTGTTCCGGCGCGAGGGGGCATCGGAGAAGATGTGCAAAACCAGGCCAACACGATTTGTTCCACAATGGCAATGAAATCCGGCGCCCGTCACCGTGTGTTGTATGTACCTGACCAGGTGAGCAGGGAAGTCTATGAGTCGATCACGAAAGAACCGGCGATTAAGGAAGTGATGTCATTAATCACTTCAGCCGATATTGTCCTTCATGGCATTGGCGAAGCCCATACGATGGCAAAACGCCGCAATACGACAGAGGAACACTTTCAGACGATTTCACAAGGCAAAGCCGTCGGTGAAGCATTTGGTTATTATTTTGATGTGGAGGGCAATATCGTCCACAAAGTAAAAACCATCGGGCTTCAATTAAAGGATCTTGGCTCTGTGCCAAATGTTTTTGCCGTTGCAGGCGGAAGCTCAAAGGCGCAGGCGATTCGCGCGTATTTTAAAGGCGCACCACAGTCTTCCTCGATTCTGATTACAGATGAGGGAGCAGCGAAAGAGCTTTTGAAAGGGTCCCCCTTTTAAAATAGATTTAAAACCATCCCCAACAATTTTAAGGAGGAATTATTCATGACAGTGAAAATTGGAATTAACGGATTTGGACGTATTGGACGTAACGTATACCGTGCATCACTTAACAACCCAGAGGTGGAAGTAGTAGCAGTAAACGACCTTACTGATGCAAACATGCTTGCACACCTTCTTCAGTACGATACAGTACACGGCGTACTTGACAAGAAAGTTGAAGTTGACGGTGAAGATAACCTGATCGTTGATGGACACAAAGTAAAAGTTCTTGCAGAGCGCGATCCTGCTAACCTTCCATGGGGTGAGCTTGGCGTTGATATCGTAATCGAGTCAACTGGTATCTTCACTAAAGGTGAAGCTGCTGCGAAGCACCTTGAAGGCGGAGCGAAGAAAGTTATCATCTCTGCACCGGCAAACGGCGAAGACCTGACTGTTGTAATGGGTGTTAACGAAGACAAGTACGATCCAGCAAGCCACAACGTAATTTCAAACGCTTCATGTACAACTAACTGCCTTGCACCATTTGCAAAAGTGCTTAACGACAAGTTTGGTCTTAAGCGCGGAATGATGACAACTGTTCACTCTTACACGAATGACCAGCAGATTCTTGACCTGCCACACAAAGACTACCGTCGTGCGCGTGCAGCAGCTGAGAACATCATCCCAACATCAACTGGAGCTGCTAAAGCAGTATCACTAGTTCTTCCTGAACTTGAAGGTAAATTAAACGGTATGGCAATGCGCGTACCAACACCAAACGTATCACTTGTTGACCTTGTTGCTGAATTCGAGCAGGAAGTATCTGTTGACGAAGTGAACGCAGCACTTAAAGAAGCGGCTGAAGGTAAGCTTAAAGGCATTCTTCAGTACAGCGATGAGCCACTTGTATCAAGCGACTACAATGGCAACACTTCTTCTTCAATCGTTGATGGTCTTTCAACAATGGTTCTTGAAGGAAACATGGTAAAAGTACTTTCTTGGTACGATAACGAAACTGGTTACTCTAACCGTTGCGTTGACTTAGCTGCTTACATGGCTAAAAAAGGTCTGTAAGAGTTTCGTAAATGATTCAGGTATGATTTGGTCTTTGGACCGGTCATCCCTTATAATAAGAGGGTGAATGGGGAGCGGGGAAAACATCCCCCTCCCTTTTTTCAGCCGCTTTGCCAATCTGATCAGAAGGAGGCCGATTTAATTGAATAAGAAAAGCGTTAAAGACATTGAGCTAAAAGGAAAACGCGTCTTTACCCGCGTTGACTTCAATGTCCCGATGAAAGATGGAGAAGTGACGGATGATACGAGAATCCGTGCTGCACTGCCAACAATCAAGCACTTGACTGAGGCAGGAGCAAAGGTTATTCTTGCGAGCCACCTTGGACGTCCAAAAGGGGAAGTTGTTGAAGAACTTCGTCTTGCCCCTGTTGCTGCTTATCTTGCTGACTTAATCGGTAAGGAAGTTAAGACTGTGGACGAAGCATACGGACCAAAAGCACAGGAGGCTGTTGCCGGACTTGAGGAAGGCGACATTCTTGTCCTTGAAAACGTACGTTTCTACCCTGGTGAAGAGAAAAACGATGCTGAGCTTTCTAAGGAATTTGCTGCGCTTGCTGATGTATACGTAAACGATGCATTTGGCGCAGCTCACCGTGCACACGCATCAACAGCAGGGATTGCTGAACATCTTCCAGCTGTATCAGGTCTGTTAATGGAAAAAGAGCTTGATGTGTTAGGAAAAGCATTATCAAATCCTGAGCGTCCATTCACAGCCATTATTGGCGGAGCAAAAGTAAAAGATAAGATCGGCGTAATCGATCATCTTTTAGACAAAGTGGATAACCTGATTATCGGTGGCGGACTTGCTTATACATTCGTAAAAGCACAGGGCCACGAAATCGGTAAGTCTCTTTTAGAAGAAGATAAGATCGAGCTTGCGAAAGAATTTATGAAAAAAGCAGAAGACAAAGGCGTTAAGTTCTATATGCCGGTTGATATTGTCGTTGCAGATGATTTTTCAAATGATGCCAACATCAAAGAAGTAGCAGTTGATGAGATCCCGGCGGACTGGGAAGGTCTTGATATCGGACCGAAAACACGTGAGCTATACCGCGACGTGATTCAGCAGTCCAAGCTTGTGATCTGGAATGGACCGATGGGTGTATTCGAGCTTGATTCATTTGCAAACGGAACGAAGGCAGTAGGACAGGCCCTTGCTGATGCACAGAATACATATTCTGTCATCGGTGGAGGAGACTCAGCAGCAGCCGTGGAGAAATTCGGTATGGCTGACAAGATGAGTCACATCTCAACAGGTGGCGGTGCCTCTCTTGAGTTTATGGAAGGTAAAGATCTTCCAGGCGTTGTCGCATTAAACGATAAGTAATAGCCAGACCAGGAAAGGATGAGATCAATGCGTAAACCGATTATTGCAGGAAACTGGAAAATGAATAAAACAGCTGCAGAAGCAAAAGCATTTACAGAAGAAGTAGCAGGTAAAGTACCTTCTGCTGACAAAGTGGATGCTGTGATCTGCTCGCCGGCTCTTTTCCTTGAAAGCCTTGTTGGCTTAACAGGAAATTCAGACGTAGCAGTAGGTGCACAGAACATGCACTTTGAAGACAATGGTGCGTTTACAGGTGAAATCAGCCCTGTCGCACTAAAAGACCTTGGCGTTCAATATGTGATTTTAGGTCACTCTGAGCGTCGTGAACTGTTCAACGAAACAGATGAGGCTGTGAATAAAAAGACTCACGCTGCATTCAACCACGGCCTTACACCAATCGTGTGTGTAGGTGAAACGCTTGAACAGCGCGAAAATAACGAAACAAAAGATTTCGTTGCCGGTCAGGTAAAAGCAGCGCTTGAAGGCTTAAGTGAGGAGCAGGTGAAAAATACTGTGATCGCTTATGAGCCAATCTGGGCCATTGGAACGGGTAAATCGTCTACAGCTGAAGATGCCAATGAAGTATGTGCACACGTACGTGCTGTCGTGGCTGAAGCGGTATCTAAAGACGCAGCAGATGCAGTCCGTATCCAGTACGGCGGCAGTGTAAAACCTGCAAATATTAAAGAATATATGGACCAAAGTGATATTGACGGCGCCCTTGTTGGTGGTGCAAGCTTAGAAGCGGATTCATTCCTTGCACTTCTGGAGGCTGGAGCGAATGCCTAAAGCACCTGTTGCCCTCATTATCCTGGACGGTTTTGCCCTTCGTGATGAAACAAAGGGAAACGCTGTTGCACAGGCAAATAAGCCGAATTTTGACCGTTACTGGGAAACCTATCCTCATAACACGCTGACAGCAAGCGGTGAAGCTGTCGGACTTCCGGGAGGACAAATGGGTAACTCAGAGGTTGGTCATTTAAATATCGGTGCCGGCCGTACGGTTTATCAGAACCTGACGCGCATCAACATCTCCATTCGTGAAAAGGAATTTTTCTCTATCCCGGAATTCCTTCGCGCAGTAGATAATGCCAAGCGTCATAACAAGGCTCTTCACATTATGGGTCTGTTATCTGATGGCGGCGTGCACAGCCATTACAGCCACCTGTTTGCACTGCTTGAGCTTGCAAAACAGGAAGGGCTGACAAATGTTTATGTTCACGGCTTCCTTGACGGCCGCGACGTAGGACCTTCAACAGCGCTTCAGTATATTGCGGATACGGAAGCAAAAATGAAGGAAATCGGCGTCGGCGAATTTGCGTCAATCTCGGGACGCTATTATGCCATGGACCGTGACAATCGCTGGGAACGCGTTGAGAAATCCTACCGTGTGATGGTTGACGGTGTGGGTCCTTCCTACAGTTCTGCTGAAGAAGGTGTTCAGGCTTCCTACGATGAAAAAGTGTATGATGAATTCGTGATTCCATTTGTCATTGAAAAAGATGGAGCGCTTGTTGGGAGAATCGAGGACCAGGATTCTGTTGTCTTCTTCAACTTCCGGCCTGACCGTGCAATCCAGATTTCATCGGCTTTAACGAATCCGGACTTCGAAGGATTTGACCTTGGAGAAAACAAACCTGAAAAGCTGCAGTTCGTATCCTTTACGCACTACAGTGACAAAGTTCAGGCAGATGTTGCCTTCAAGAGTGAAGATTTGAAAAACACAATCGGAGAAGTGCTGTCCTCAAATGGATTAACGCAGCTCCGTATTGCTGAAACAGAAAAGTATCCTCACGTGACGTTCTTTATGAGCGGTGGACGTGAAAAAGTGTTCCCGGGTGAGGAACGTATTCTCATCGATTCGCCAAAGGTGGCAACGTACGATTTACAGCCTGAAATGAGCGCTTACGAAGTGACGGACGCGTTACTTGAAGCAATCAATCAGGACAAATTCGATGCCATCCTTTTAAACTTTGCCAACCCGGATATGGTTGGACACAGTGGTATGCTTGAGCCTACCATCAAAGCGATTGAAGCCGTTGACGAATGTCTTGGCAAAATCGTGGATCTGATCCATGAAAAAGGCGGCCATGCCATTATCACAGCAGATCATGGTAACTCAGACGAAGTCATTACGACAGATGACAAGCCAATGACTGCACACACAACAAACCCTGTCCCTGTGATCGTCACAAAAGAGGGTGTGGAGCTTCGCGACGGAGGAATCCTTGGCGACCTGGCCCCAACGATGCTTGATCTTCTGAAGGTTGAAAAGCCGGAGGAAATGACAGGTGATTCTTTAATTAAAAAGTAAAACAAAACGCGTCCGGCAGTGATTCCGGCCTGCCGAACGAATGGTTGACCCGGCAACATCAGGACGTGAATTTGCGGTGATCGTCCGACTGATTGTAAGTAAGCTGAATGAACAAAAATTATTCAAAACGAGGAGAGATTTAACAATGCCATTTATTGTAGATGTGTATGCACGCGAAGTATTAGACTCACGCGGCAACCCAACAGTAGAAGTGGAAGTTATTACAGAAAGCGGCGCATTTGGCCGTGCATTAGTACCATCTGGTGCATCAACTGGTGAATACGAAGCAGTTGAACTTCGTGACGGCGACAAAGGCCGTTACCTTGGAAAAGGCGTTCTGAAAGCAGTTGAGAACGTAAACAACATCATCGCACCTGAACTGATCGACAGCTACTCAGTACTTGATCAGGTTTCAATCGACAAAGCGATGATCGAGCTTGATGGAACTGAAAACAAGAGCAAGCTTGGCGCTAACGCAATCCTGGGTGTATCTATGGCCGTTGCACACGCTGCAGCTGACTACCTTGATATCCCACTTTATCAGTACCTTGGCGGCGTAAACGCGAAGCAGCTTCCGGTACCAATGATGAACATCGTAAACGGTGGAGAGCACGCTGACAACAACGTGGACATCCAGGAATTCATGGTTATGCCTGTAGGTGCTGAAACATTCCGTGAAGCACTTCGCATGGGCGCAGAAATCTTCCACGCACTTAAAGCAGTACTTCAGGCAAAAGGCTTGAACACAGCTGTAGGTGACGAAGGTGGATTTGCTCCAAACCTAAGCTCTAACGAAGAAGCACTTTCAACAATCATCGAAGCAATCGAAAAAGCTGGCTACAAGCCAGGCGAAGAAGTTGTTCTTGCGATGGACGTAGCAGCTTCTGAAATCTTCAACAAAGAAGACGGCAAATACCACCTGTCAGGCGAAGGCGTTGTGAAAACATCTGCTGAAATGGTTGACTGGTATGCTGAGCTTGCTGACAAGTACCCAATCGTATCAATCGAAGACGGTCTTGACGAAAATGACTGGGATGGCTTCAAGCTTCTAACTGAAAAAATCGGTGACCGCGTACAGCTTGTTGGTGACGATCTATTCGTTACAAACACAACGAAGCTTTCACAGGGAATCGAGCAGGGTATTGGTAACTCTATCCTGATCAAAGTGAACCAGATCGGTACACTGACTGAAACATTTGACGCAATCGAAATGGCAAAGCGCGCTGGTTACACAGCTGTTATCTCTCACCGTTCTGGTGAAACAGAAGATGCAACGATCGCTGACATCGCTGTTGCGACAAACGCTGGTCAAATCAAGACTGGTGCTCCATCACGTACAGACCGCGTTGCGAAGTACAATCAGCTTCTTCGTATCGAAGATCAGCTGGCTGCAACGGCTCAGTACCTTGGTGCAAAAACGTTTTATAACCTTCGCTAATTAGTGAATGGTATATGCAGGACTATCCTTTTGGGTAGTCCTGTTTTTTGTTTTTTAAAACCGGGCCGAGGGGCATCTTGTTTTCTGAACATAAAGAGGTGTAGGATAAGGAAACCGTGCCGGGTAATTCCTTCGCTTTCCACGGCCGCGCGGTGAGCCAGCTAGTGCTACGCACTACGCTGTCTCACCTGTCGCTCCTCTGCCGTAGGAGTCTACGGAATGACCCGGCACTCAGTAATTTTAATTACCAGCTGACTTTGTTGTTTGAAATTATTAGATCCATTAAGTTCTACGGCTCCTAAGACTAAATAACATATTTAAGTCAGGGCTGGAGAATAATAAGTGAGAACTGGCCAGTTCGAATTAATGTCAGAAAATACAGAAAATAATTCACGCTTTGTCTTTCATTGGCTATAATGAAGGTAGCAGAGATTTAATCCAGACGTATTCTGATTCAAAAGATCTTGAAAGAGGAGGCGTTTTTAATGGAGCAAATCATTATGTGCGAAGTGGATAGCTGTAAATTTAACCGGGAAGGCAGCAGGTGTGGGGCGGAAAAGATTTTTGTCGGTGCCCACAAAGGCCATGCCGACTCCAGTGACGAAACGGATTGCAAGACGTTTGAGCATGTATAAGAAAAGGCCGGCTCTTTGAGAGTCGGCCTTTTCATTGACTTTTTTTGAATTTTAACTTTCTTGAACTAAATAATGCTTACATTGATATCACTTAGATTGTATTTAATAAAAGTGCCGGGACATTCCGCAGACTCCTGCGGCAGAGGAGCGACAGGTGAGACAGCGTAATGCGAAGCATTAGCTGGCTCACCGCGCGGCCGCGGAAAGCGGAGGAATGTCCCGGCACGGCTTCAATATTCGATGTCAATCCGTACTAACAGCCTTTTTAGCAGAAACGGCTGAAAACGTAATGGTAATCGCACATAACCCGATGATGACTAAGAACCCAAGCACAATCGGCCATGTATCAGTAAAGCCGTCAATCAAAACAGCACGCATTGCTTCGAACAGATACGTGACAGGGTTAATTGATGCAGCCACCTTCAGCCACGCAGCATCAATCAGCTCATACGGCACAAACGTCGTGCTCAGGAAAATGAGCGGGAAGAAGATAAATGTTCCTGCCTGGGCAGACTGTGCATTTTTAGCGCGCAAGGCGACTCCGACGGAATAACCTGCAAAGGCAAGCCCCCAACCCAACGTGAGCAACAGCACAACGACGACACCTAGGGCGCCTCCAGCCACTTCAAGGCCGAGGAAAAAACCAACGCAGATAATAAGTCCGGCTTGGATCACGAGCTGCAGCATCCCGGCAATAATCGGTCCGAGCACGATCGCAAGTCGTGAGCTTGGTGTCAGCAGAAGCCGCGAGAAAAATCCGTTATCGAGGTCCTTTACAAGCGCCTGTCCCGCTCCACCGGCACCGCCAATCGCAGCAGAAACAATGGATACGGGTAAAATAAAGGCTAAATAATTCGCTCCTTCAAAGGCGGGAAGATTAGCAATCCCGCTTAAGCCCGCTTCGTAAACAAACAGGAAAAACATACTGATCGCAAGGTTTGGAATGAAGATCAGCGGATTCCGCAAAATCGTTATGATACTTCGTTTCGTAATCACCATCGTATCGCTGAAAAAGCTGCCCTGCTGATTATTCATGGACGGCACCTTCTTTCTTATCATTCGTCACCTGAATGAATACATCATCCAGAGAAGGCGGCTTCACATTCAGCTGAGCAGGGTGGAGGTTTTGTTCATCAAGCTTTCTGATGACATCCGCTAAAATGGATGTCCCGTTTTCCGCAAGGATTGTGACATCGTTTTTCAACCGTTCTGTCTGGTAATCAGGTGAGGAGACAGCTTCATATGCTTTAATCGCATCTGCTTCTTCTTCAAACTGAAGCACAACAGCATCGAGGCCAAGCGTCCGCTTCAGCTCCTCGGGTGTACCTGTCGCAACAATCTGTCCTTTATTGATGATTGAAATGCGGTCAGCCAGCTGATCGGCTTCTTCAAGGTACTGGGTGGTGAGAAAGATTGTTGTTCCTTCTTCTTTATTCAGACGCTTAATTTCCTTCCAGATCGCTTTGCGGTTTGTTGGATCGAGACCTGTTGTCGGCTCATCCAGAAATAAAATTTTCGGCTTATGCACGAGCGTCATCGCAAGGTCCAGACGTCTTCTCATCCCGCCAGAATATTTCCCGCTCATCCGGTCAGCATCCTCAGTAAGTCCAACAAGCTCAAGCAATTCAGCTGCCCGTTCTTTTGCCTGCTTTTTGCTGAAGCCGAACAGTCTTGCCTGGAACTCCAGTAATTCCCGACCTTTTAAGTCAGGATCTATTCCTGTTTCCTGGAGGGCGACGCCAATAGACAGCCGTACTTTTTCAGGGTCTTTATTGACATTATAGCCAGCGACCTCCATTGTTCCCGAGGTAGGCTTCAAAAGGGTGGTTAACAGCTGAACGGTTGTCGATTTACCGGCTCCGTTAGGTCCTAAAAACGCAAAAAATTCCCCTTCTGCCACATCAAAGGAAATCCCTCTGACTGCTTTTACATCACCTTTAAAGGTCTTTACAACATCTTTAACATGTATGGCACCATTCATCTATATAACCTCCCGACATTTGTGTCAGTTTTCATAGCTTTATTTTATGCTGTTCAAATGATTTTGACAATTTGCAGTGTTTTTATTCATCATGTGAAAACAAAGATTGTATGGTGTATGGGCGTATGATAAAATGAAAAAAGTGTAAGGTTCGGTTCAGGAGGTGGAACATTTATGGAAACGTTATTAACAGTATTACTTGTGATCACTTGTATCTCATTAATCATTGTGGTTCTTCTGCAATCAGGAAAAAGCGCAGGTCTTTCAGGCGCCATTTCCGGAGGAGCAGAACAGCTTTTTGGTAAACAGAAAGCGCGAGGAATTGACCTTGTTTTAAATCGTTTGACTATTGTTCTGTCGGTGCTGTTTTTCGTCTTGACGATTGCAGTTGCCTATTTCATTCAATAAATGCGAGAATCCCGATCATGACTGGTCGGGTTTTTTATTTGGATAAAGCCGGGCCGTGGCGCATCCTGCGCTTTTGGCATTTGATCATACAAGAGTGGTTAAATAACCCGGGAAAGTTGTCAAATAACCCTGAAGAGTTGTCAAATCACTTCAAAGAGTGGTTAAATACCCCGAAAGAGTGGTTAAATAACCGCAAAAAGTGGTCGAATCGCAATGTCCCCACCTAAGATACATTCTTAAACCGCCCGAATAGCATTCCGGCGGGATCTTTACTAAAATAGAGACAGATGAATATGCAACAGGAGTGACTTGAAATGAAATTGAATTTGCCAAAACCATTTACGTTTGAAGGTGGGAAGCGTGCGGTGCTTTTATTGCATGGGTTCACCGGAAATTCGTCGGACGTCCGGATGCTTGGGCGTTTTTTAGAGAAGAACGGTTATACGTCTCATGCGCCGCATTATAAGGGGCATGGTGTGCCACCGGAGGAGCTTGTGGAGACGGGCCCGAAAGACTGGTGGAAGGATGTTATGCGCGGGTATGATCATCTGAAGGCGCAGGGCTATGAGGAGATTGCGGTTGCCGGACTTTCTTTGGGAGGCGTATTTTCGCTTAAATTAGGTTACACTGTTCCTGTAAAGGGTATCGTGACCATGTGCGCGCCGATGTACATCAAAAGTGAAGAAGTGATGTATAAAGGAGTTTTGGATTACGCACGCGAATTTAAGAAGTATGAGAAGAAAGATGAAGATCAGATTGAAGCTGAAATGAAGGAATTTGAAAAGACCCCAATGAAGACGCTGAAGTCACTGCAGGAGTTAATTGGTGATGTCAGAGAGTCTGTTGATATGATTTATACACCGACATTTGTAGTGCAGGGACGACATGATCACATGATTAATACGGATTCTGCCAATATTATATACGACGGTGTAGAAACTGATCAGAAAAAGCTCAAGTGGTATGAGGAATCAGGACATGTGATTACGCTTGATAAAGAGAAAGAACAGCTGCATGAGGATGTGCTGGCATTTCTTGATTCGCTTGACTGGTCCGCCGATAAATAACGGCTGGAAATGGAGGAATCGCCGATGGAAGATTCGATTATGGAAATGAGAGACAGGCTTCTGACGTTTATGAGGGAGGAAGCCTACAAACCGCTGACGGTTCAGGAGCTCGAAGAAGAGTTCGGGATTACGGATTCAGTGGAATTTAAAGCGCTTGTGAAATCACTCGTGATTTTGGAGGAAAAAGGGGAGATTGTACGTACGCGGAGCAACCGCTACGGTGTCCCTGAGAAGATGAATCTCGTTCGTGGTACACTGAGCGGTCATGCGAAGGGATTTGCTTTTTTAATTCCTGAAGATAGTGAGCGTAAGGATATTTTTATCCCGCCAAATGAGTCTGCTAATGCGATGCACGGGGATAAGGTACTCGTACGCGTATCAAGCCAGTCCCGCGGTGACCGTGAAGAAGGAACCGTGGTGCGTATTCTGGAGCGAGGCACTAAGCAGGTCGTGGGTACGTATACGGAAAGCAAAAACTTCGGATTTGTCATTCCAGACGATAAGAAAATGGCAAGCGATATTTTCATCCCAAGAAACGCTAACAAAGGAGCAGTGGAAGGACACAAGGTGATTGTTGAAATTACTGCGTATCCGGACGGCCGCAACAGCGCTGAAGGGGAAGTCGTAAAAATCCTTGGTCATAAAAATGATCCTGGTGTCGACATTTTATCAATCATCCATAAACACGGGATCACGATTGAATTCCCGGATGACGTGATTAAGCAGGCGAATGAGGTACCGGATGAAATTGATCCGGCTGACTTAAAGGACCGCCGCGATCTGCGTGACGTGACAACCGTTACGATTGACGGAGCGGACGCGAAGGACCTCGATGATGCCATTTCGTTAACGAAGCTTGATAACGGGAATTATCTGCTTGGCGTTCATATTGCTGACGTCAGTCATTACGTGACAGAGGGCTCTCCAATCGATGAGGAAGCATACGAGCGCGGGACGAGTGTGTATTTAGTAGACCGGGTCATCCCGATGATTCCGCACCGTCTATCTAACGGGATCTGTTCACTGAATCCGAAGGTGGACCGCCTGACGCTTTCCTGTGAAATGGAGATCGATCAAAACGGCGGCGTGGTGAATCACGAGATTTTCCAGAGTGTGATCCGCACGAATGAACGTATGACCTATTCTGACGTGAATAAAATTCTCGTGGATCAGGATGAAGCGCTAATTGAGAAATATGAACCGCTAGTGCCAATGTTCCGTGAAATGGAACAGCTTGCGGCGATTTTACGCGGTAAACGATTTGGGCGTGGCGCGATCGACTTTGATTTTAAAGAAGCAAAAGTGATGGTGGACGAGGAAGGTCATCCGGTTGAGATCGGCATCCGCGAGCGTTCTGTTGGTGAAAAGCTGATTGAAGAATTTATGCTTGCAGCGAACGAAACGGTTGCTGAGCATTTCCACTGGCTGAATCTGCCGTTCATTTACCGTATTCACGAGGATCCGAAAGCTGAAAAGCTGGAGCGGTTCTTCGAGTTTATTACAAACTTCGGGATCACGGTAAAAGGTTCCGGTAACGAGATTCATCCGCGTGCGCTCCAGGAAATCATCGATGATATTCAGGGACGTCCGGAGGAAATGGTTGTGTCAACGATGATGCTTCGCTCTATGCAGCAGGCAAAATACAACGAAAACAGTCTCGGTCACTTTGGACTGGCAACTGATTTCTATACACATTTCACCTCACCAATCAGGCGTTATCCGGATTTGATCGTGCACCGTCTGATCCGCACGTATTTGATTAACAAAAAAGTGGATGACCGTACGCAGCAGAAATGGGATTCTATTTTACCGGAGCTTGCGGCGCATACGTCCGGTCGTGAAAGACGCGCTGTTGATGCAGAACGTGAAACGGACGAGCTGAAAAAAGCTGAATTTATGATGGATAAAATCGGTGAAGAATTTGACGGTGTGATTTCATCTGTCACAAACTTCGGGATGTTCGTGGAGCTGCCAAATACGATTGAAGGCCTTGTTCATGTCAGCTATATGACGGACGATTATTATCGCTTTGATGAGCGTCATATGGCCATGATCGGGGAGCGGACAGGTAATGTCTTCCGCATTGGTGATGAGATTACGATCCGCGTTGTTAATGTCAATAAAGAAGAGCGGGCGATCGATTTCGAAATCGTCGGAATGAAAGGCACACCACGCCAGCGCCGCGAAACCGCCAAGGTCATCCAGAGTAAAGAGCGCAGCAGCTCAGGCCGTGTCAGAAAGAAAAACGCCGGCAAGCAGGATGACGGTAAAAAAGGCAACAAAAAGAAGTTTTATAAAGGTGTACCGAAAAATAAAAAGAGTAAGAAAAAGAAACGTAAATAGGAGTCAGGGCTTCCCTGGCTCCCAAGCCACAGGGGGAGAAGAGCATGCCAAAAGGAGAAGGAAAAACAGTCGCGCAAAACAAAAAAGCGCGTCACGATTATTTTATTGAGGAAACGTATGAGGCCGGGATCGTGCTTCAGGGAACTGAAATCAAATCGATCCGCCAGGGCCGCGTGAATCTAAAGGATTCCTTTGCCCGGATCAGCAACGGCGAAGTGTTCCTGAACAACATGCATATCAGCCCGTATGAACAGGGAAACCGCTACAATCATGATCCTGAGCGTGAGCGCAAACTGCTTCTGCACAGACAGCAGATCAATAAGCTGATCGGTGAAACAAAGCAGCAGGGTTATTCACTCGTACCGCTAAAGCTGTATTTAAAAGACGGCTATGCCAAAGTACTGATCGGTCTTGCGAAGGGTAAGAAAAACTACGACAAGCGTGAAACACTGAAGAAAAAAGAGGCAAAACGCGATATCCAGCGTGCCTTCAAGGAAGCGCAGCGCTAGTTGCATCTTGAAAAAAAGACAGCATGTGTTATAATAATATCAGTCGCTTTTAGTGACTGCCCCGGTAATTCCGGGATCCCGTACTGAAATAAGCACGTCTTATTTCATCCTTTTACACATGGGGACGTTACGGATTCGACAGGAATGGTTCGAGCTTGAGTTGCGAGCCGGAGGGACCGTCTCCGTCATCAACGTCAACACAAATAGTTAACAACAAACAAGATTACGCTCTAGCTGCCTAATAAGCACTTGAGACCTCACCTGTCTATCGCCCATGTAGACTGTGCTGAGGTTCACTTATAGTGGGATACGCAAGTCGCTGCCACCTGAAGTAGCTTGAAGAGACCAATCAGGATAGCCGTTCGGACGCCTGTCAGTTGGCATATGTTACGGTGAATCGCAAATAGGCTGACTACGCTCGTAGAAGCTTAAGTATTGAAGTTTCTGGACGTGGGTTCGACTCCCACCGTCTCCACCAAATATATATTTGGTGGTTTTTTATTTGTCTAAAAAAGGTTTGTACATAAAACCGTGCCTGAATCTCCCTCCCTTTCCGCGGCCGTGTGGTGAGCCAGCTAGTGCTACGCACTACGCTGTCTCACCTGTCGCTTCTCTGCCGCAGGAGTGTCGGGAGCTTCAGGCACTCAATAATATTTCTAATCTTACAAGGCTATAAATAACATTCAACGTTCACAAATGATTTGCATATCATAAATCAATATGTTTTGAATCAAGAACAACAACTAATTTAAAAAGCATCAACCAGACTTTATCAAAAGTTCGGTTGATACTTTTCTTATACCTGCTTCACATACACTTTCAACTGCTGAATAATCTCTTCTTTGATATCATCACCTGCATAAAAATGTACGCCGTAGAAGTAATCGTCGAAGTAGATTTTTTTCCAGATGATTTCGGCTTTAATTTCGTAGACAGATTGGTTCAGCATAAATTGCAAATGGATTTTTACAGGGTAATCGCTATCCTTATCTACTGGGAGGTTGAGATTCGTGCTGATTTTGGTTCCGCTGGGACTGAGGTCATGCATGAGTGCTGTGCCTGCATGCGAATGAACTTCTTTTCCATTTAACTCATAAATAGAAAATGCAGCCTTGATCGGTGTTTTGAAGGTAAAGCGAAAACTGTCTTTTCGATTATATCGCAAATGACTCACCTCACGGAAAATAGGGTCACCGGAAAAGAGTTCCGGTTTCTTTAATTATCGGTCATATGTGAGAAATTTCTACTATATTTAAAAATCTTTAGCATATTAAATGCCTGAAGTGTGCTCACCCTTACAATCATTGCTGACGATAGGATCCATCATATTATTCATTCGTTATTTGTCGAAAAAATCCTCATAATATCATCCATAAATCGTCAATTTTTTTATCGGATTTATCTCATAATAAATTCATACGTTTATGAAGGAGCTGACAGACAACATGTATATTTTACACAGGAAAAACAACGGCACTCATGAAGTGTTAAAGGATTCACTCAGCAAAACGTTCAAGTTTTTTGTGAATCAGCATGAGGCCAGCCAACTTTCATCAAAACTGAACCGGTACACCCAACAGGAAAAGCAGTGGAGAGTAAAGAAAATCAACCTATAGATATTCAAAAAAAGAAACCTGGCATCGAGTCCGGGTTTCTTTTTTTAGGTGCTTAAGCTGCTTCAACAGCTGACCCTTTTCTGCTCTTTGCCTTTCTGTTGGCAATATAGATCCCGCTGAAGATGATCAGCATGCCTGCAATCAGTGATGGCGTAACGGCTTCATCCAGGAGGACACTTCCCCAGATCATGGCTGAAACCGGCGCTAAATAGGTGACGGTTGTGGCGAACTCGGGTGAGCTTTCTTTTACCAGATAATAATACAGCAGATAGGCAATCCCTGAGCCAAAGCAGCCGAGTCCGATTGCAGCGATCCAGAACGTCTGATCAAACGTAAAGGCTGCAGGTGAGGTTCCTGACACAAGCATGGCAGCTAGACTGATGATTGCCCCCGTAATAAGTGAGCTCGTTGACAGCAGCACGACCCCAGTATTTCTGGCAAAGCGCATGACATAATGGGAGCCAAACCCATAGCACATCGCTCCGAGGACCATCGTGCCAACCCCCACAAACTCAGATGAAAATAATCCGCCTATATTAAATTCAATCAGGACGAGGACGCCTAGAAATCCTGTAGCAATGCCTGTCCATTGTTTTGCATTAAGCTTCTTTTTAAATAGAAAGAAACCGATCAGTCCTGCACACACAGGGGTGAGCGCATTCAAAACGGAAGCCGTATTGGATGCAATCTGTGTCTCGCTTAAAGCGATCAGTGCCCAGGGAAAAGCGGCGTTAAACAGTCCGATTACCACCAGGTGACCCCATGGAACAGGTGTCGTCAACCTCTTTCGCTGAGTCCATAAAATCGGCAGTAAAATCAGCGCTCCCGCTGTACAGCGGATAAAAACGGTTCCCCAGACACCGGAGGATTCGGCAAGCAATTTAATAAAGACAAAAGACAGTCCCCAGATTAAACTGAGTCCTGCCAGTGCGAAATAAGGTCTCATAAGCTTCTCCTTACTGTCCGATCAGCGTAACGGTGTAGGAACGTGAGCGTCTCGGTCCGTCAAATTCACAAAAATAAATGCCCTGCCATGTGCCTAACACGAGCTGTCCGTTTTGAACAGGGATCGTCTGAGCATGTCCAACTGTACTTGTTTTCAGATGAGCGGCTGTGTTGCCCTCCATGTGAAGGTCCTGATCGTGATGCCATGGATACACTTCATCGAGGCGTCTCAGAAAATCGGTTTTAACATCCGGATCTGCATTTTCGTTTACCGTAATACCGGCCGTTGTATGTCTGGACGTCACAACGGCAATCCCTGAAGTGAAGCCCTGATTCGTGATCCAGTGCTGCACGTCATCTGTTATCTCAATCATTTCATCGCGTTTTGAGGTATGTAAAATAAAGGTTTCAAACATGTATAATCTCTCCTTTCTCTAACAGTGTAACGCCTGATAGAAGTTTAGGAAACTCCTAATTAAGTGTCACGTTTTTCCACTGTTCACAGCATGTTAAAATGAAAGCGTTTTAATTTACGGAAATATTGATAAATTCAGAATACTTGTTGATATACCTCACATAGCTGTGTATGATGGTCTTTATATAAAGCTCTGAGACAGGGCTTCAATTCAACTAACAGATACAGCGGGAGGATGAAAACGATGGATTCAACGAAAAAAGATTTGCGTATCAGAAGTAAGGTGATCAGTGAAGGAGTGAATCGTGTACCGAACCGTTCAATGCTTCGTGCTGTTGGATTTAAAGATGAGGATTTTAAAAAGCCGATGATCGGAATTGCGAGTACGTGGAGTGAGGTAACACCATGTAACGTACATATTGATAAGCTCGCAGCACAGGCAAAAGCCGGAGCTAGATCAGGCGGCGGTGCGCCAATGATCTTTAACACCATTACGGTATCAGATGGCATTGCGATGGGGCATGAAGGAATGTTCTATTCGCTTCCAAGCCGTGAAGTCATTGCGGATTCGATTGAAACGGTCACAAGTGCAGAACGTCTTGATGGCATTGTGGCAATCGGTGGGTGTGATAAAACAACACCGGCTTGCGTCATGGCCATTGCGCGTATGAACATTCCGTCCGTTTATGTGTATGGCGGCACGATTGCACCAGGGAAGCTCGATGGGAAGGATATTGACATCGTTTCTTCTTTTGAAGCGGTTGGTCAGTATCAGGAAGGTCTGATTGATGATGAGCAGCTATATAAGGTGGAATGTAATGCCTGTCCAGGCGCAGGCGCATGTGGCGGCATGTATACAGCCAACACGATGGCATCTGCGGTTGAAGCGTTAGGGATGAGTATTCCTGGATCTTCTTCTACACCGGCGGTCAACAATTATAAGGAAAAAGAATGTGAGCAGGCTGGTGAGCTTGTTGTACAGCTTCTTGAAAAAGACATTTACCCGCGCGATATCATGACAAAAGAAGCGTTTGAAAATGCGATTACGGTCGTGATGGCACTTGGCGGCTCAACGAATGCGTTCCTTCATTTACTGGCGATGGCTCATTCTGCAGAAGTCGATCTCACAATGGATGATTTCGAGCGCGTGCGCCAAAACGTACCGCACATTGCAGACCTGAAGCCGAGCGGTAAATATGTTATGCAGGATCTATACGAGGTTGGAGGCGTGCCGGCTGTGATGAAGGTTCTTTTAGAGGAAGGGCTGCTTCACGGGGACTGTATGACCGTAACGGGCAAGACGGTTGCTGAAAACCTGGCAGAGGCTGCGCCGTTAAAAGAAGGACAGGATGTCATCCGTCCGTTCAACAACCCGCTTAAGAAAACCGGTCCGCTTGTCGTGTTAAAAGGAAACCTTGCTCCTGAAGGCTCTGTTGCTAAAATGTCCGGACAAAAGATCAGCCGTTTTGAAGGACCGGCACGCGTCTTTGACAGTGAGGATGACTGTGCGAAAGCGATTGAAAACAACCAGATCAAAGAAGGCGATGTCGTCGTGATCCGTCACGTTGGTCCAAAAGGCGGACCGGGAATGCCGGAAATGCTGTCAATCACAGCGATGATTGTCGGCCGCGGACTGAACGGAAAAGTCGCGCTCATGACAGACGGCCGCTTCTCAGGCGGATCACACGGATTCGTGATCGGGCATATTGCACCTGAAGCATCGGTTGGCGGACCAATCGGATTGCTTCAGGAAGGTGATATCATCACGATCGACAGCGAAACGCAGGAGATTAATGTAAATCTTTCGGATGAAGAGTTTGAAGCACGTGCGAAGGCTTGGGTGAAACCGGCGCCGAAGCATACGCGAGGCATTCTGGCGAAGTATGCGAATGCCGTGTCTTCTTCATCGAAGGGTGCTGTGACGGACTGGTTTGAATAATGTTTTTGGAGCTGCTTCCTTTGGAGGCAGCTTTTTCTCTTTAGATACCCGGGCTGGACTCATCCTTCGCTTTCCATGGCCGGGCGGTGAGCCAGCTAGTGCTTCGCACTACGCTGTCTCACCTGTCGCTTCTCTGCCGTAGGAGTCTTCGGGGGAATCTGGCCCTTTGTTGTGTAAAGCTTCTACTCTTAATGTATATTGAAGATGAAAGACTGGACAGGGGGGCATTCTTCGCTCGCTGCCAAACTTTTTATCTTTAAGACTGATATGTAAATGTTTTAGCAACGAGAAAGCAACATATCAACGTAAATACAATCGGGGATTGGGGGACTTATTTATATGATTACACCAGAAAAACTCCAAGTTGGAGATGAAGTTCGAATTATTGCTCCGAGTAGAAGTGCAAGTATTTTGTCAGAGCAAGGAATACAAGTAGCAAAAAAAAGTCTAGAAGAATTAGGTTTAATTGTCACTTTCGGTAAGCATATTTTTGAAAGTGATTTACATAATTCATCAAGTATTCAACAAAGGTTAAATGACATTCATAATGCTTTTCTAGATCCAAATGTTAAAGGGATTTTAACGGCTATTGGCGGATTTAACAGTAATGAATTACTACCTTATTTGGATTATGAGTGTATTAGGCAAAACCCTAAAATACTTTGTGGCTATAGTGATATAACTGCCATTGCAACTGCTATTACAACGAAAACAGGGTTGGTCACATATTCGGGTCCACACTTTTCCAGTTTTCACATGGAGAAATTACAGGATTATCAAACAAAGTTTTTTAAAGCATGCTTAATGCAAACTAATTCATATGAAATTACACCATCTCTAGAATGGAGCGACGATCTTTGGTTTTTAGATCAAAAAAATCGAAAGCTTGAGAAAACAGCTTGGAAGGTATACAACGAAGGACAAGCAAGTGGTCAAGTTTATGGTGGTAATTTGTGCACGTTAAATTTACTTCAGGGAACTTCGTATATGCCGAATCTCGAAGATAGCATTTTATTTATTGAAGATGATGAAATGACGATTCCTGAAACTTTTTCACGTGATTTAGTGTCTTTGATTCAATCAGGAGGAAAAATAAATGGCTTAGTTATTGGGCGTTTTCAACGCGAATCTAAAATGACCGAGGAGCAGCTTTTATTTTTACTTGATAAATTACCAATCCTTAAATCGATTCCGGTTTTGTATGATGTGGATTTCGGCCATACACAGCCGATTTTCACATTTCCAATTGGCGGTAGGGTAGAGTTGAATAGCCAATCAAAACGAATTGTAGTTACTCAGTTTTAAAGCTCTTTCTCAACAGAATTTTTCACGAAAGTATCTAAACTGGGCAGTGATGTGACCAGGCTGAGTCAAAAAGTGTCCAAACTCAAGACGAAAGTGTCCAAGTACCACCACAGCCCCGACCATCCTCAGGCAGATTTTTCGATTCCCTTACAAAAAGAAGATATGATAATAGCATCAGGTATTTTTGAAGGAGGCAGGTTGTTGATGAAGATTGAGGTTTGGTCTGATTATGTATGTCCGTTTTGTTATATAGGGAAGAGGAAGCTTGAGAAGGCGCTTGAGTCATTTGAGCATCGTGATCAGGTGGAGGTAGTTTACCGCAGTTTTCAGCTGGATCCGAATGCGCCGCTGAATGCGTCTGAGGATATGTATACGACGCTTGCGAAGAAGTACGGCATGTCATATGAGCAGGCGGTTCAGATGACTGAGGGTGTTGTGCAGCAGGCGAAGGAAGTCGGTCTTGATTATGACTTCAGCAAAATGAAGCGTACGAATACGATGGACGCTCACCGCATTTCCCATTTTGCGATGGAGCAGGGGAAGGATAAAGAGCTGACGGAGCTGCTGCTGAAGGCTTACTTTATAGAAGGAAAGCATCTTGGTGAGCATGAGGAGTTGCTTGCAATTGCTGCTGAAGCCGGGCTTGATCGTGATGAGGTGAAGTCGGTGCTTGAGAGTGACCGTTATGCTGATGCTGTAAATGCAGACATCCAGACGGCGTCTCAGATTGGTGTGACGGGTGTTCCGTTTTTTGTACTTGAATCAAAATATGCGATTTCAGGTGCACAGCCGGATGAAGTGTTCGCCGGTGCATTAAAGCAGGTGTGGGATGAGACGAATAAGTCTCCGCTTGTCAATGTAGGTGGACAGGGAAATGCATGCACGGATGATTCATGTGATATTTAATAGATGAACCGGACAAACCTGAGTTTTTCAGGTTTGTCCGGTTTTTTGTGTGAAATTTTAAAGAGTGGTCAAATAACGCCAAAGAGTTGTTCAATCATCTAAAAGTTTGGTCGAATAACCACAAAAAGTGGTCAAATCCCCGCCGCAAGCAACCCAACAACCCCACAACACAAAAAAGCCGTGCACGAGGCACGGCTTTTAAGCTAAAACGCTATTAAGATGCATCCTTCTTCGCTTCGTAGCGGATTTCATCCCAGCAGTCTGTATTTTTAATACCGAGCGCTGTCGGTTTGAAGGTTGGGTCAAGTCCCTGACTACGCTGCTGCTCATAGTCCTTGAGAACCTTGATCGCAATACCGCTTAACAGGACGATTCCAATGATGTTGATGATCGTCATCAGGGCCATGAATACGTCAGCCATGCTCCATACAAGTCCAAGGCTTGCATATGAACCGAACATAACAAGTCCCATTGTCAGAACGCGATAAATGTTAAGCGCTGTTTTGCTCTTTTTGATAAATTCAATGTTTGTTTCACCATAGTAGTAGCTTCCGATGATAGAGCTGAATGCGAACATGAAGATCGCAGCGGCAATAAAGATGCCAGCCCAGTCACCAACCTGAGCACTCAGTGAGCTCTGAAGAAGTTCGATTCCTTCAAGTCCTGTTGACTGATAATCTGTGTTAACCAGGATAATGAATGCCGTTGCAGAACACACAAGAAGTGTATCTACGTAAACACCAAGTGTCTGGATAAAGCCCTGCTTTGCCGGGTGGCTTACGTTTGCAGTAGCTGCAGCGTTTGGTGCACTACCCATACCGGCTTCGTTCGAGAATAGTCCACGTCTTACACCCTGCATAATCGCTGCACCAATACCGCCTCCAAGCGCCTGTTCAAATCCGAACGCGCTGCTGACAATCGTTGCAAATACAGCAGGAATCTGAGAAAAGTTCATTACAACAACAATCAATGCAATGCCAATATAAAGCACGGCCATAACTGGTACGATGATACTTGAGAAGTTCGCAATACGGTGAACGCCAC
The DNA here is from genome assembly GCF_020595125.1 of Jeotgalibacillus aurantiacus. NCBI lineage: Bacteria > Bacillati > Bacillota > Bacilli > Caryophanales > Caryophanaceae > Jeotgalibacillus > Jeotgalibacillus aurantiacus. The sequence continues at coordinate 96,929 of NZ_JACNMS010000007.1, read as the reverse complement.
CGAAAATGATGATACCTGTAAGAACAGTTACAATACCACCTACAACCAGACGGTCAATACCGAATGCACTTTCAAATGCGAGTGAAATGGTATTACTTTGAACTGAGTTGAAAATTAATCCAAACGTGATGGCAATGAGTACGGCAAAAATGATGCCTAACCAACGTTTATTCAATCCTCTTTCAATATAGTAGGCAGGTCCGCCTCGATAAGCTTTACCGTCACGTACTTTGTATACTTGCGCCAATGTACTCTCGATGAAGCTCGTCGCACCTCCGAGAAGTGCCACGATCCACATCCAGAAGACAGCACCCGGTCCACCAATGACGATCGCGACTGCGACCCCTGCAAGATTTCCTGTACCGATACGCGTAGCGGCACCAATAGAAAACGATTTAAAAGAGCTAATGCTTTTCATTCCATCTACCACTACTGATTTGTCACCGAGCACACGTACCATTTCTTTTAAGTAACGGAACTGGACAAAGCGTGTTGCAATTGTGAAGTACAAACCGGCACCGAGTAATCCGGCAATCAGGATATACGTCCATAAAAAATTGTTTAAACCATCAATAATTCCTTGCATGTTCTCCACCTCATCTGATCGAATTGTCTGAATGTTGTATAATGTACATGAATATTCATCTCTTGTAAATAGGAGATCAAAGGAAAGAATGTTGATTTATTAAGGTTCCTTCGATTTTAATTCTCTTAAAATAGAAATTAGTATGCAAAATCATGCATACTAATTTCCAGTTAATATTCAGAAAAATCCCTTTCCTTTAGTAAACGGAAGCGTTACAGTAACAAAATCATTTCCATTAGAGAATCGAAATAAAATCTTCATGGAAAGGACAAATGTCTTTCTAGAAAAAATTTTTTTCTTTTCAAATTTAATGATCCATTTTCTACGATTCAACGTTATCTTCGTATGAATCGATCTTCAAAAGGAAGTGACGTGCTGTGGTTAGAAAAATCATGTTATCCGTTATGAGTGCGGCGGCGTTATTTCTCGTTGGGTATGGCGTGTTACTTGCCAGTGAGAAATATGAACCGCAGGAGCAACAGGAAACAGCTTCTGCTCAGGAAAGTGATGAAACACTTGGATCGCTTGATGAGGCGGTAGCTGAAAAAGAGGAAGAGGAATTTCCGATCCTGGAGCGGGATCTGGAAAAATATGAAGAGTTAATGGCAGCAAGAGAACCGGAAGTGACGCCTTTAAAACCGGCCAGCTTAACCATCCCATCACTGGAGATTGAGGCGCCGGTTATTCAAGTGGGAATGCTTGAGAATGGTGAAATGGAAGTGCCTGAAGATGTTAATGAAGTCGGGTGGTTTGAGCCGGGTGTGATGCCGGGTTCCAGAGGCAATTCAGTTCTGGCTGGTCACGTGGATAGTTACCGGGGACCTGCAGTGTTTTTTGAATTGAAGAACCTACAAAAGGGTGACGAAATCATTGTCACTGGAGAAAATGGAGAAACGCTCACTTTTGCGGTTACAGATATTCAGTCGTATCCAGCTGATGGCGCACCGATTGAGCGTATTTTCGGTCCTTCAGGCGAGCGGAATCTGAATCTGATCACCTGCACAGGTTCTTTTAACAGAGACTCCGGTCAATACCCGGATCGTCTCGTTGTCTATACTCAGCTTGTGGAAGAAGAACCTGTTGAAATTGATTACGAACCATCTGTCCCTGAAAATGTAGAACTCACAGGCAACCTGTTGAAATGGTATGCAGTACGGGATAAAGAAGTAGTCGGCTACCGCATTTATCAAAAGCAGGAAGACGGTACATTTGATTACATTGACAGCGTTTCTTATTTTGAACGTAAGAGTCTTGTGATCGAAGATGAACAGGGTATTTATGCCGTATCATCCGTTGCCATCGACGGCAAGGAATCCGCAAAAGCCATCCTGCCACCACAATAAGATAAAGCCTGCCGTACCGCGTTTGATAACCGGTACGGCAGGCTTTTGTCTGTCAGAGGATATTTGGAGTTGATGTCGATCGCACTCTTGATACTGTCGAAAGAGAGACAGTTTCTGTCGATCGGAACACCATTTCTGCTCTTAGCTGGGCTAGCGTGGATAAATTTGTCGATCTTGGCATTAAAGTTGTCGACCATGTCATTAGGATTGTCGCTAGAAAGTGTAGGATTGTAAATAGCACTACCATTTCTGTTGATTGAGCGACTAGAAGATGGACGTTAAGACAGATCAAAAAAAGGGATGAAGCACATAGCTCCATCCCTTTTTAAATCAATATTGTCCACTTGCCTTAAGTTCTTTTCCTTTACGTCTGAAACGGAGGAACACAAGATACAGCATCGGCACGATAATCAGTGTTAATAAAGTAGAGAATGAAATACCGGCAATGATCGTAATCGCAAGTGGGGTGAACAGTGCATCACCACTCACAGCAACCGGAATCAGTGCAACAATAGATGTCACAGCTGTCAGCACGATTGGTCGGATTCTGACGCGTCCTGATTCAATCACGGCTTCTTTTACACTCATTCCTTCTTTAATTCCCTGTTCGATAAAGTCAATCAGTACAACAGAGTTTCGTACGACGATCCCTGTCAGTGACACCATTCCCATAACAGCGAGGAAGCTGATCGGTGTCTGCGTGACAAACAGTCCGAGAATCGCTCCGGCAATGGCCAGATAAACGGCTACCAGCACAAGGAATGGAAGGGATAGTGAGTTAAACTGGAACGCAATTAACAGGTACACAAGGAAGATCACGATAATAAACAGTAAGATGATCTCTGAGAAGAAGTCATCCTGAGCTTCGTTTTCCCCGCCAAGTGTTAATGTATAATCGGCATCCAGGTCTGCTCTGACACTATCTACAATCTCGGTTACTTTTGCTTCAAGGTCTTCCACTTCTCCAGGGAATGCGCGAATCGTAATCGCACGTTCTCCATTTTCGTGTGGAATTCTTTGAAGCTGTGACGTTTCCTCAGCAGTCACCAAGTCACTTAACGGAACAAGAGTTGGTGGTCCCTGAGTGGAAGTGCCTGCTGGAATCTCAATGTCCTCTAAAGGAATGTCCTCTCCCTGTGGAACAGGGTCCACAAGGATTTTCAGATCACGCTGTGTGACACCATCATCAAACGCAGCCATTGGCACGCCTTCTGTCACGAGACGGATCTGTTGGCTGATTTGTTGAATCGAAATATTATTTTCTTCGAGTGCTTCACGATTTGGTGTGTAGGCGATCGAAGGTTCCTCTGCACCAATGTTATCCAGTACAAGATCAACACCTAGTGCATCAATTTCTGTCATCACTTCATCACGAAGACTGATCAGCTGATCAAGCTCAGGTCCAGCGACCGTAACGGTTACTGGCGCGCCAGTAGGCGGTCCCTGCTGAATCGTTTCCATAAAGATCGTTGCATCAGGATACTGGCTTCGAAGTTCATCCTGCCAGTCATCAATCAATCCCTGTGAAGTCTGATTTTCACGGTCTACACGCGCGACAATTTGTCCCGTATAATCACCGGTTGTATCAAGCGAGCTGTTAAACAGGTTAGGCAGTCCGGTTCCGGCGAAAATGGACGTTTCATAAACGCCTTCATCCTGCTGAAGTGTCTGCTCTATTTCCTGAAGGGTAGCAAGCGTCTCCTCAAGCGGCGTTCCAATAGGAAGCGTCACGTCCACCGTAACCTCTTCACGATCGGCAGCCGGGAAGAATTCAAATGGTGTTAAAACCACCAGCCCAAATAGTAACGTTGTCAGCACTAGGCCGATAAGAGATGTTAAAAATGGTTTTTTAATTGTTTTCTTCAATAACTTATCTGCATACACATCGGCAATCCAGTTCAGAGGCTTACCTAAAAGACCCGGCGAATCGGAAACCTTTTTCTTCGTTGTTTTATAGAAGCTGTAACGCATCATTGGTACAAGCACGAGCGCTACAATCGTTGATGCCAGAATCGTTGTAATCAGAACGGTTGGCAACGCACGGATAAAGGCACCGTTTCCTCCTGATAAAAACACAAGAGGGAGGAAGGTAAAAACAATGGCGAGAGATGAGGTCACAATGGATACCCACACTTCTTTTACGCCTGTGACGACACCCGGCAGTGCTTTATCACCGAGCTTGAAACGGCGCTGGATATTATCGTTCACCACAATGGAGTCATCAACCAGGATACCGAGGGCAATAATGACCCCGATGACGGAAATCTGATTCAGGTCAACACCTGCTGAAGGGAGCGGAATGATCCCCATTAAGACGGATACAGGTACGGCTACGGCTACAACAATCGCACCACCTGCAGTCAGACCGAGTGAGCTCGTCACGATAACTGCGATCACAGCGATCGCCAATGACAGGAACAATCCGTCGAAAATCGTGTTAACAAGGTCAGCCTGAGAGTAATAAGGCTCCAGTGTTAAGTCTTCAGGCAGCGTTTCTTCAAGCTCTGCTATCTTTTCTTCCACTGCTTCATTAACAGACGGAATATCCTGGCCTTCATCTAAAAATACGGTAAACGAAACAGCCGGACGATCCTCAATTGTAATTAGATCTTCTGTTTTCTTAGGTTGAATTTCAACAGTACCCACATCTGAGAGCTGTACCGCTTCACCCTGTGGATTTTGACCGATGACGACCTGTTCAATTTCGTCGACTGCCTGATAGGATTCAATAGATAGCTGATAAATCGTGCCATCACTTTCCTGTTTTCCTAGTGGAACAGGGTTGAATTCCTCGTTAATGGCTGTCATCACCTGCGGAAATGCGAGGCCATTTTCACCGAGACTGTCAGAATCAAGTGTAATGATAATTTCATCTTCCTGAACCCCTTTTACAGTCGTGCTGGAGACACCGGGGATCGCTGAAACTTCTTCATCCCACGTATCCATAATCGTGGAAAGACCATCGAAGCTTGTGCGGTTTTCCGCTGTGATCATGTAAGAAGCTACTGGAAAATTGGCAGCGGCCTCACTGACGGTAGTTTCGAGCACTTCTTCAGGGAAGCCGGCTGACGCATCAGATACTTCCTGACGAATGGAAGACAGTGTCTCCTGTTTATCTGCTCCCTCTGCGATCGTCACAATGATTTGAGAAAAACCTGCAGCGGAAGAGGAAGAGAATTCCTCAACACCGTCAATTCCCTCAATATTCCGTTCGATCGGATTGGTTACATTCTGCTCAACCGTTTCAGGTGTCGCTCCGGGATAAACGGTTGAAACCGTCGCAATGTTAATTTGCGTTTCCGGAATTTCACGCTGTGGAAGCTGAAGAAAAGTCAGCACTCCAACAATGACAAATAAAATAAATAAGATCATAAAAATCTTTGATCTTTTCAGCACCCACTCAAACATGTGTGCACCTCCTGCTTTCTCTTTGTAGTAGTAGAATAACCTTACTTTTTCACATTACCGACAGATGTGTCAAGAAAGAAGGTGCCGGGGTGTGTTTTCACATAACAAGTCTAAGAAAATGGTTATTTCAGGGGAATTATTGCGATTAAACATTTGATTTAGAAAACCTTTCTGTAATCATGATGACCCACTGGTAATGGATGCATTCCTGTTTCAAAAAAGAACACATTTTTTGGTATCTGACCACACAAAAAACCACAGTTGAATCAACTGTGGTTCGGTTTAATAAACTCTTTTTTCCCATATAACCTTCATACCGTTTAAGCCTTCGATTGCGTAATCTGCCAATGGGGCAAGCTGCTCCAGTATATCAGGCTTTTCATTCACGAGGACACTTTTACATCCGGCCGCTTTTGACATCATCAAATCCACAATGCTGTCGCCAACAACCAGCACTTCATGAGCAGGCACTGTAAAGTTACGAAGTACTTTTTCAAGCATGTCAGGTGCCGGTTTGCCATGTGCAACAGCAGCAGGGGTCACGATAAAATCGGCTTTCTTGTGGAAGTCCAGAAGCTTCAGACATTCAACGGTCCGGTCATGCTGATCAGACGTCACAATGCCGACCACGTAACCGGCTTCCTTTAATGAATAAAGGAGGTCTCTGGCACCGGGCGTCGGAATAAAGGCATCCTGTATTCTGAGAGAACGGTTGCTTTCTTCAAGCAGTTTTTCAGATAGAGCCAGCGATTCAATCCATGGCTTTTGCGTCTGCTGATAAATGAGGGCTGCAATGGCGATTTTCTCTTCACTTTCACCTGCAATGGCGAGCAGACCACTGTGATCCACAGCATTGCTGCTGACACCCATCATCCGGTCCCACAAATCACCGTTGTGAAGACCGGCGATCGAAACAAAACGTTTTTTTCTTTCTTTATTTAACGCAATCCAGAAAGGCTCAGCCTGGAATAACGTACCGTCTTTGTCAAACGCAATGACGGATGCTGAAATGGGTTGATCCCCAATCTGAATCGTCCTGATTGACATCGCTGACCCTCCGTTTAACTTTTATTTTTGGGCCTCTAAAAATTCTGTTACCTGTTCAGGTGATTTTGCATTGGCAGAATGCAAATGCGCCTTCTTTTCGCCGTTTTGGAAAATAAGAAGACTTGGAATGCCCATGACTTCCTGTTCATCTGCGATTTCCGGCAGCTCATCACGATTCAGATTGAACCATTTATAGCCGTTATATTCATCCATAATGTCATCAATGAACATGTCCATTCTGCGGCAATCCGGACACCAGTCAGCAGTAAATTTCACAATAACCGGATCGTTGCTGTTAATTGCCTCTTTAAATTGTTCAGTATTTTTAATTCCTTGCATCATTCATCCCTCCATAGTGAAATCATAAAAGGTTTAACCCTAAAACGCAAAAGAAAGTGATTAATGTGTGAAAAAACTGATAATGATTCTCAGGATCATTGACTTGAGAGTGATTCTCAGCTAGACTTAATAACAGATTAATTGTACGACTGCGACGATTGCGAAGGAAATTAAAGGAGACAAGAGCCGATGCTTAAAACTCAGTCACTTACACTTGGATATGGAGATTCCATTATTATAGAAGAACTGAATTTAACAATACCAAAAGGGGAGATCTCCGTTTTAATCGGAGGAAATGGATGCGGCAAATCAACCCTGCTGCGTTCTATGGCCCGCCTGTTAAAGCCGCATGACGGAGATGTTCTGTTAAATGGAAAAGAAATTAACCGCTACTCCTCACGCAAGGTTGCTCAGGAAATGGCGATCCTGCCACAGTCACCCGTTGCACCTGAAGGACTTACGGTACTTCAACTCGTTAAGCAGGGGCGCTACCCTTATCAGGGATTCCTTCAGCAATGGTCTGCCAAAGACGAAAAAGCCGTTCAAAATGCACTCGCGTCTACCGGAATGACTGAGCTTCAGGACCGCTTTGTGGACGAACTTTCCGGAGGACAGCGTCAGCGTGCCTGGATTGCCATGACACTGGCACAGGACACAGACATCATCCTGCTGGACGAACCAACCACGTATCTTGACATGACACACCAAATCGAAATTCTCGATCTGCTGTTCGAATTAAATGAACGTGAGAATCGGACCATCGTTATGGTTCTTCACGATTTAAACCTTGCCTGCCGCTATGCTCACAACCTGATTGCCGTAAAAGACCGTACCGTCTACAAACAGGGGAAACCGGAAGAAGTTATCAGCTGTGAAATGGTGCGCCACGTTTTCGAAATGAACTGCCAGGTCACAACGGATCCGCTGTTCGGTACGCCGTTGTGCATCCCTCACGGAAGAGGACGCTGCATCGTTCAGCAACCCGCTAATCCGGCAGTGGCCCAGTAAACTGACCAGATTCGATCATTTCGAGAGTCAGCTACTGTATAGATAAACACTGATTAAGAAAAATGATGAAACCGTCTATTTGGCGGTTTTTATCTTTTTAAAGGAGGAAGTCTGTCATGATAAACGAAAAAATAGATGCAATGGTAGAAAAATACGCAGAACTACTGACCGGAGATACTTCTGAAGAATCTATCGAAGAAATCAAACTGTATATTCTCTATAACCATATCGCCAAATCCATGCCGGCCTTAGCGAAGCATTGGAACGCTCTTTATCCGGAAGGGAAAGAGGACATGAAAAAAATTGTGGCTGATATTCAGCGGAAAAATAAAGTGCTGAGAGAAGAGAAGAAGCATACATAAGAAAACCGGGCTGGGGGACATCCTCCGCTTTCCATTGTCTAGCTACGACGGGCAGGGACTAGCAAACTTCCCGACCCCTCGTCCGATAAGTCAACATCAGCTCACTGCGTTCGCTGTGTTTCCTTTATCTCCGTCGTGGCCAGTCCAGTTTGTACGTCCCTAAACGCCCGTCTCCGCTTTTCTGTGGCCGGGCGGTGAACCCGCTGTGCTTCGCACATCGGTTTCACCTGTCCCTTTCCGCCATAGGAGTCTGCGGATGTCCCCCAGCCCTATTGTTTATAATCCGCTTATTTCAAATTGCCGCGTAGTAGCTAACGATATTAAGCAAGGCTGATCCGCGCGAAACATTGTATCGCGACAATTGAAAAAAATCACACACATTTAAGGCTGAAATTCTAACCTACTTAACTCAACGGCAGCTGGCTTTGGTCGGTTCTTGCCTGCTGGGCAGCGGTCTGGATTTTGTTCGGTGTTTCCTGCTCAGGTTTGTACCAGTTCTGCTGCTGCATTAAAGAATAAAGTGTGTGCTGCTGTCGTGCTGTTTCCTCTGAAATAGACTGGATAAATTGAAACAGCGGCTGATTACTGGCTTCATTGGCGGCTACACTGTAGCTGACTGCCAGATGTTTTTCGAGAATAAGAATATCCGTTGCCCAGTCACGATCGGTCATGACGGCGTTTGTCTGAATCTCCTGCATGCTGATTCCTCCTTATTGAATTTGTCCCGGCTGTGTCTGCTGTGACTGGCCTGCCAGGAAAGCTGTTGTTTTCTCATAGTGATTTCTGTGCATCGTGCAGCATGTTTCAAGCTGTGCTTTTAATTGAGGATTCGTACACTGAGCGGCAGCGTAATGCGCTTTCTTCGCCGCAAGCATGTTCCATTCAAGAACATCCTTCAGATAAAGAACATCCTTCGTAGAAAGTGACTGTTGATTCATCTCTTATCCCTCCTTTAAAATCAGACTTAATTTGTCCAAATAATTCAGGTTTTATGCACCTTTCCTTGTATTCAAATAAAAGGATTAATGATAGAATTAGACTGATTCATGTAACGATTTCCTATTTTCAAAAAATAGAAAGCGCTTGCAGGAAATATTTGATTCAGGGGGTTTACATCATGGAACGAGTGATGCGTGATTTCTTTTTGTTTTTATCTAAAAATAAGCCGATGACTAAGGCGGCAAAGCAGTACGGACTGCGTTTCGGAGCAGCGCGCTTTGTAGCTGGTGAAACAGTTGAGCAGGCGGTTGAAGCCATCAAAAAACTTAATGAAGAAGGGCTTTGCGTCACGCTTGATTATCTGGGTGAATTTATAGATAACGAACAGGAAGCTGCAGAGATGACTGATCAATGTGTGAAAGCCGTGCACGCGATCGGTGAACACAACCTTGATTCACAGCTGTCACTCAAGCTGACATCAATGGGCCTTGACCTTTCAGAAGAGATTGCACTTGAAAACATGCGCAGAATCCTTGATGCTGCGGTTCAACATAACGTATTTGTCACCATTGACATGGAAGACTACGAAAGATGCGGCAAGACACTCAACATTTTCAAACAGCTCAAATCTGAATACGACAACATTGGCACCGTGATTCAGGCATACCTGTACCGTACAGAAGAAGACATGGTCGCCCTGAATGAATTTTCACCAAACCTGAGACTCGTAAAAGGCGCTTACAAAGAATCACCTGAAGTCGCCTACACAGAAAAAAGCCAGGTCGATGAAAACTTCCGTAAAATTATCAAAATGCATCTGCTAAACGGCAACTACACAGCCGTTGCTACACATGACGATGCGATCATTGACTATACAATCAAGCTGGTCGAAGGGCATAATATTCCAGCTGATCAATTCGAATTCCAGATGCTTTTCGGCATCCGCGAAGAACTTCAGCGCGAGCTTCATAAAAAAGGCTACAAAATGCGCGTATACATGCCATTTGGGACAGACTGGTACGGCTACTTCATGCGCCGCCTAGCAGAACGCCCAGCCAACGTGGCATTTGTTGCTAAAGGGATTATCAGTAAATAAACATAACCGGGCCGTATTCCCCCTGCGCTTTCCGTGGCCGGGCGGTGAACCCGCTGTGCTTCGCACATCGGTTTCACCTGTCCCTTTCCGCCACAGGAGTCTCCGGGGGAATACGGCCCTTTTTTATTGAAATATGCATAGGTGGAATTTTAAGAGAGTTATTAAAGATTTTCATTTTGGCATCTGTTATATGTGGGTGTGAGGTTTTTGCATTAAATTCAATTTTATTAAAACAATAAAAGTACCGGGGGATTCCGCAGACTCCCTGCGGCAGAGGAGCGACAGGTGAGACAGCGTAATGCGAAGCATTAGCTGGCTCACCGCGCGGCCGCGGAAAGCGGAGGAATCCCCCGGTACGGTTTTTAATAAATACACTCAAATCAATAAATCACAGTCACACCACTCATTTTTTTACATAAAATAATGAAAGCGCTTTTTTAATGGTTGATTAATAGTGTGCCATCCATTAAAATGAAATTGTAAAGAATTTTCTTATATTTTTTTATCCAAAAAATGAATGATGATTCATTCAATAAACGGAAATGCACAATAAGGGGGATATTCAGTTGAGCAGACGTATTCAAAAAGCTGCCGTTATCGGATCAGGCGTCATGGGATCTGGCATTGCAGCACATTTAGCTAATATCGGTATTCCAGCGATGCTGTTAGACATCGTTCCGAATGAATTAACGGATGAGGAAAAAGCAAAAGGCCTTACACTAGAAGATCGCGCAGTGCGCAACCGCTTCAGTGAAGGAGCCATTAAAAAATTATTCAAACAAAAACCGGCACCGCTTGCGACGAAGTCAAATGCAGCACTGATTCAGGCTGGTAACCTTGAGGATCATCTTGAGCAGCTTGGTGAAGTGGACTGGATTATTGAAGTGGTTGTTGAAAATCTTGATGTGAAAAAGAAAGTGTTTGAGAAAGTGGAGCAGTACCGAAAGCAGGACAGTATTGTCAGCTCGAATACGTCAGGGATCTCCATTGAGGCGATGACTGAGGGACGTTCGAAGAATTTCAGAAAGAACTTCCTTGGAACTCACTTTTTTAACCCGCCACGTTATCTGAAGCTGCTGGAAGTCATTCCTACAGCGGATACGGACCCGGAAGTCGTTCAGTTTATGAAGGTATTCGGTGAGGATGTTCTGGGTAAAGGAGTCGTATTTGCGAAGGATACGCCGAACTTTATTGCCAATCGCATCGGTACATACGGTCTGCTCGTCACGGTAAAAGAGATGCTGAAAGGCGGATACAGTGTTGGGGAGGTTGACTCCGTAACGGGACCGCTGATCGGGCGTCCGAAGAGTGCGACATTCCGTACGCTGGATGTAGTAGGACTTGATACATTCATTCACGTAGCGAAAAACGTCTATGACAAAGTGGACGGTCAGGAAAAAGAAGTGTTTGAAGTTCCGGACTTTATGCTTCAAATGCGTGACAATGGCTGGCTTGGAAGTAAGTCAGGTCAGGGATTCTTTAAGAAGGAAGGCAAGGAAATCCTGCAGCTGAATCCTGAATCAATGGAGTATGAAGCACGCGGAAAATTGAAGGCTGCCTCTGTTGAGATGGCGAAGCAGGAGAAAGGCTTCTCCGGCAAGCTGAAGACGCTTGTTTACGGTAAAGACCGTGCATCTGAGCTGTTATGGTCAATTCTTGCACCGGTTCTTGTGTACTCGGCTGAACTGACAGGTGAGATTGCAGACGATATTACCGGTATTGATCAGGCGATGAAATGGGGCTTCGGCTGGGAAAAGGGTCCTTTTGAAACGTGGGATGCCATTGGTGTAGCAAAATCAGTTGAAAGAATGAAGGCTGAAGGCTTACACGTTCCTGCGTGGGTGGAAGAGATGATCGCAAACGGTCATGACTCCTTCTACAAAGAAGAAAATGGAGATCTTTTCTTCTATTATAACGGTGAATACCGTTTGATCGTTGGAAATGAAAAAGCGATCAACCTGAAGCAGCTGAAGAAAAAGCAGGGTGTCATTAAAAAGAACACGGGTGCAAGCCTGATTGATCTTGGAGATGGCGTTGCGCTTCTTGAATTCCACTCGCCGAATAATGCGATTGGTATGGACATTATCCAGATGATTAATTTCGCGGTTGAGGAAGTGTCTAAAAACTATAAAGGTCTTGTTATCGGGAACCAGGGCAAGAACTTCTGTGTTGGTGCGAACCTTGCGATGATCCTGATGGAAGCGCAGGATGATAACGTGTTTGAAATCGATATGGTCGTGAAGCATTTCCAGGAAGCGATGATGAAGCTGAAATACAGCTCGTTCCCTGTTGTGGCTGCACCATTCGGAATGACGCTCGGCGGTGGAACAGAGGTTTGTCTGCCGGCTGATCACATTCAGGCATCAGCTGAAACGTATATGGGACTTGTTGAAGTCGGTGTTGGCTTAATCCCTGGCGGTGGTGGAAATAAAGAGCTTTACCTGAATTACTACAACTCACTTCCAAAGGGTGTTGATTTCGACCTTCAGAAAGTTGCGAACAAAGTGTTTGAAACGATTGCGATGGCGAAGGTGTCAACATCAGCTGCTGAAGCGCGTGACAATCACTTCCTGACAGCGTCAGACGGCATCAGTGTCAATGGAGATCACCTCATTTATGACGCGAAGCAGGCGGTCATTCATTTAGCGGAGCACTATACAGCTCCTGTTAAAAAGAAAGTACCGGTTGTCGGTGAAACAGGTTACGCAACATTATTGCTTGGGGCACAGTCGATGCACCAGTCAGGCTTTATCTCAGAGCATGATCTGAAAATCGCCAAAAAGCTTGCATATGTGATTGCAGGTGGAAAAGTTCCGTTTGGTACAGAAGTTGATGAAGAATATCTGCTTCGCCTTGAGAGAGAAGCCTTCCTGAGCCTGATTCAGGAACAGAAATCTCAAATGAGAATGCAGCACATGCTCGTAAAAGGCAGACCGCTTCGTAACTAATTAAAGATGGCAGCAGGCTTAGTTTTTCAGCCGCTGCATTCATAGATTGAAAGAATCGATGAGACATAAAGGGGGAGCACCATGCGTGAAGCAGTGATTGTGGCTGGAGCAAGAACTCCGGTCGGAAAAGCAAAAAAAGGAACGCTGGCTCATGTGCGTCCGGATGATTTGGGAGCACTTGCAGTCCGCGAAACATTAAAGCGTGCAGGAAATTATGATGGGGAAATCGATGATCTGATTTTCGGTTGTGCGATGCCGGAAGCAGAACAGGGAATGAATATGGCGCGTAATATCGGCGCGCTTGCAGGATTATCTTATACGGTTCCGGCAATTACGATTAACCGCTACTGTTCATCAGGACTTCAGTCTATTGCATATGGTGCTGAGCGCATTATGCTTGGGCAGGCTGACACGGTCATTGCCGGTGGAGCAGAATCCATGAGTCTTGTGCCGATGATGGGTCACACTGTGCGACCGAATGTCAAAATTGCGGAAGAAATGCCTGAGTATTATATGAGTATGGGTCATACAGCAGAGCAGGTTGCTCAAAAGTATGGCATCTCACGTGAGGATCAGGATGCATTTGCCGTTCGCAGTCACCAGAAGGCAGCAAAGGCGCTTGCTGAAGGAAAGTTTGATGATGAAATCGTACCGGTAGATGTGACGTTCCGTTCTGTCGGAAGAGACAATCAGCTTCAGGAAAGAACAATCCAGTTCACACAGGATGAAGGTGTTCGTGCTGATTCAACCGTTGAATCACTGAGCAGACTCCGCCCGGCATTTTCCACAACGGGAAGTGTCACTGCAGGTAATGCTTCTCAGACGAGTGATGGAGCCGCTGCTGTCATGGTGATGGAACGTGAAAAGGCTGAAGCGTTAGGTTTAAAGCCGATTGCGAAGTTCCGTTCATTTGCAGTAGGAGGCGTACCACCAGAGATCATGGGTGTTGGTCCGGTTGAAGCGATTCCGAAAGCATTGAAACTCGCAGGCCTTTCACTTTCTGATATTGATCTCTTCGAACTGAATGAAGCCTTTGCTTCCCAGTCAATTCAGGTCATCAGACAGCTTGGACTGAATGAAGATATTATCAATGTAAATGGTGGCGCTATTGCCCTTGGTCATCCACTTGGCTGTACAGGTGCAAAGCTGACACTGTCACTGCTTCATGAACTGCAGCGCAGACAGCAGCAGTTTGGAGTTGTCACGATGTGTATCGGTGGCGGAATGGGTGCTGCCGGCGTATTTGAAATGATTAACTAATTCATTAATGGCTCATTCGTGCTTTTAAAGGTGCGCCGTTCCATCACGAACGGTCCCTTGCAACCGGGTCTTGCGTTGTCCCATTTCTGCTCAGTTTGCAGGATCCGGTTCCAAGGGAAATGAGTCTCAAACTAAACGAACAAACAGGGAGGAATTTTTCATGTCAAACGAAACAAAACAGCTTGTAAAAGGCGGAAGTTTTCTAATTGAGGATGTGGAAGCAGCAAGCGTATTCACACCGGAGGATTACACAGATGAACAGAAAATGATTGCCAAAACAACTGAGGATTACGTATTAAACGAAGTCGTTCCTGAAGTGGAGCACATCGAAAATCATGAGTTTGACCGTTCAGTCAAGCTGTTAAAATCAGCTGGTGAGCTTGGTCTTCTTGGAGCGGATGTTCCTGAAGAGTACGGCGGCCTTGGACTTGATAAGATCAGCTCAGCTTTAATTGCTGAAAAAATGTCACGTGCAGGCGGCTTCTCCATTACACACGGTGCACACGTTGGAATCGGATCTCTGCCAATCGTTCTTTTCGGAAACGAAGAACAGAAGCAAAAGTATCTGCCAGCCCTTGCAACAGGTGAAAAAATCGCTGCTTACGCATTAACAGAGCCGGGTTCGGGATCGGATGCACTTGGTGCTAAAACGACGGCTAAGCTGAACGAAGCAGGTACTCACTACGTGTTAAACGGTGAAAAGCAGTGGATCACCAATGCCGGTTTTGCTGACGTATTTGTTGTTTATGCAAAAATCGACGGAGAACACTTCTCTACATTTATCGTTGAACGTGAATTCCCAGGCGTGTCAGTAGGCGCTGAAGAAAAGAAAATGGGTATTAAGAGTTCCTCTACACGTACACTGATCCTTGAAGATGCTGAAGTACCGGTTGAGAATCTTCTTGGTGAGCACGGTAAAGGACATGTGATCGCGTTTAACATCCTGAACATTGGACGTTACAAGCTTGGAGTAGGTACGGTTGGTGCTTCTAAGCGTGCGCTTGAGCTTGCAGTTAAATATACAAACGAGCGTAAGCAGTTCAATACGCCGATCTCTTCTTTTAACCTGACAAAAGAAAAGCTTGCGACAATGGGTGCAAAGCTTTATGCAACAGAAAGCTCTGTGTACCGTACAGTTGGTCTGTTCGAAGACCGTATGAGCCAGCTTTCTGATGAGGAAATTAAGGATGGAAAAGAAGTAGCAAAATCAATCGCTGAATATGCGATTGAGTGCTCACTGAACAAAGTGTTTGGAACTGAAACACTTGACTATATCGCGGATGAGGCTGTTCAGCTTCACGGCGGTTACGGCTTCATGCAGGAATATGAGGTTGAGCGAATTTACCGTGACTCCCGTATCAACCGTATTTTCGAAGGAACAAACGAAATCAACCGTCTTCTCGTTCCAGGAACTTACCTGCGTAAAGCAATGAAAGGCGAGCTTCCACTTCTTCAAAAAGCACAGGCGCTTCAGGGTGAACTGATGACGATGATGCCTGAAGAAATCAGTGACGAGCCGCTGGCGCAGGAAGCATACCTTGTGAAAAATGCAAAGAAAATCGGTCTTTTAGCTGCCGGTCTTGCTGCTCAGAAATACGGAAAAGCACTTGAAGCAGAACAGGAAATCCTGGTAAACATTGCAGATATCGTATCACTTGCTTACGCGATGGAATCTGCTCTTCTCCGTACACAAAAAGCAGTTGAAAAGTCAGGCCTTGAAAAGAACCAGCAAAAAGTTCTTTACACACAAATCTTCTGTCAGGAAGCATTCAACGAAATCGAAGGACACGCGAAAGAAACACTGATCGCAGCTGAGAGCGGCGACACACTTCGCATGATGCTGTCTGCCCTTCGCAAATTCACTCGCTACACGCCAGTGAACCTGATTCCAAAGAAACGCGAAGCAGCTGCAACACTGATTACGGCTGAGAAATTTGTGGTTTGATCATTAAGCAAACTTGGAGCACTCTTTTATAGGGTGCTCTTTTTAATGTTTAAGAATTGATGATAAAAGGAAGAGTAAGTCATTGACATATAGGGGCTTTACTATTATTATATGTTTAAACTTTTAAACATATAAACAGAAGGAGTGGTTGAGATGAATGTGTTGATAACTGGTGCGTCTGGTGGAATCGGGATGGAGCTTGCCAAGCTGTATGCGGAGAAGGGTCATACATTACTTTTAGCGGCGAGAAGTGAGGAGAAGCTTAGGGAACTGGCTGAAGAATGGACGCGTAAATTTACGATTGAAACCCATATTTTCAAAAGCGACTTATCAAAAGCCGGAGCTGCTGAAAAACTTTATGCTGAAGTGAAAGCAAAAGGGTTATCGGTTGATATATTGATCAATAATGCCGGAGTCGGTCTCTTCGGCGAATTTCATAAAACAGATCTCGTAAAGGAGCAGGAGATGATTCAGTTGAACATTACCTCGCTGACTGAGCTCTCCAAGCTGTTTGGCCGTGAAATGGTCGAGGCGAAGCAAGGGAAAATTCTCAATGTCGCATCAACCGCTGCCTTTTTCCCTGGTCCGCTGATGGCGGTTTATTATGCGTCAAAGGCTTATGTGAAATCGCTGACAGAAGCGCTTGATAACGAATGGTCAGAGCATGGTGTGCAGGTATCAGGCCTTTATCCTGGTCCAACGAGTACGGGCTTTAAGGATGCAGCTGAACTGGATAACTCGAAGCTGTTTAAGAACGGAACGATGAAAGCGGAAGCGGTAGCTAAGATTACATTTATAGAATTTATGAATGGCAAAAGACAGATTATCCCAGGTGGTATGAACAAGATACAGTCCAAGGCCAGCCGTCTCATTTCCCGGAAAACGGCAGCAAATATTGTGAGAAAAACGCAGGACAGGGTATAATATTGGCAGGAACGGGGTGACAGCAATGGGGGAACAGGCAGTAAAAGCATTTCGCGACTGTATACCATTATTTCAGGCGCTGAGTGATCCGTATCGTCAGGATATTGTGTTGATTCTGGCTGATATAGATTCCATGACGGTCAATCAATTGACAGACAGACTTCCACTTTCCCGTCCCGCTGTTTCACACCATTTAAAAATCCTTCGTGAGCAGGGCATTTTGAAAATGGAACAGCAGGGCACACAGCGGTATTATTCACTCGCCCTCGAAGGTGCACTGGAGCAGCTGAAGCATTTAATTATTACGGTAGAAGACCGTTGTTATTAGATAAGGAGGAGTTACTATGGCAATTACTTTTTATACGTATCCGAAATGCGGCACGTGCCGTAAAGCAAAAAAATGGCTCGATGAAAATGAAGTGAATTATTCAGAGATTCATTTAGTGGAATCTCCGCCATCGAAAGAGACGTTAAAAGATCTTCATGAAAAAAGCGGCGTGGAGCTCAAAAAATTCTTTAATACGAGCGGGATGAAATACCGTGAGCTTGGATTAAAGGACAAGCTTCCTACAATGAGCGATGATGAAAAGCTTGAGCTTCTTGCTTCTGACGGAATGCTGATCAAGCGCCCTCTGACAACAGACGGCAAACACGTAACAGTCGGCTTCAAAGAGCCCGAATTCGAAGAGAACTGGAAGGCATAAACATAGAAAGTTTTCTTGTTTTCACGGGCTGATTGTGACAAGATGAAAGAGTGAAATGATCTTTTAACATATGGAGGGAAAAACATGAGTTCACCAAAAGAATTGCGTTATTCTGAAGAGCATGAGTGGGTAAAGGTTGAAGACGGAAAAGCAACAATCGGCATCACAAAGTTCGCACAGTCCGAGCTTGGCGATATCGTATTTGTTGAGCTTCCTGAAGTAGGCGATGAGCTGAAGGCAGATGAGCCATTCGGAAGTGTTGAGTCAGTTAAGACCGTTTCTGAGCTTTACGCACCAGTCAGCGGTAAAGTAGTTGAAGTCAACGAAGACCTTAACGACAGCCCTGAATACGTGAATGAATCTCCATACGAAAAGGCATGGATGGTTGTAGTGGAAATGTCCGACGAGTCAGAGCTTGATGAGCTGATGGACGCAGAAGCATACGACAACATGACAAACGAAGGGTAATACATAAAAAAACACCGCTGCGGCGGTGTTTTTTTCGATATGCGTACTTGAATAAACCGTGCCAGGTCATTCCTTCGCTTTCCGCGGCCGCGCGGTGAGCCAGCTAATGCTCCGCATTACGCTGTCTCACCTGTCGCTCCTCTGCCGCAGGGAGTCTACGGAATGACCCGGCACTCTTTGTAGTGATTTTATTAAAGCGGTATTTTATAAGTGACCAGGTTTTGTGTGAGTGTGATCAAGCTGAATAGGAAAGTGACCAAGTCGCCTCCGAATTTCAAATCATTTACCCAAGATCATGAAGAGCCCCCGGTCTGCGCCGGGATTTTTCGTGAGAGTGGTTAAATAACGGCTGAGAGTGGTTAAGTAACTAAGGAAAGTGGTCAAATAAAACAAAAGAGTGGTTGAATAAACCGAATAAGTTGTCAAATAACCTCAAAGAGTGGTCAAATAAACCTGCTGGACGAGTCGCCTCCGCCTTTCAAATAATTTGCATTTCCCACCCATACAGGCGAAAATAAAGGTAGTATCATATACTGGAATCAAGCCGTGACTAAGGATGATAGGGTGTGATCGGGTATGGATGATTTGTATGGGAAGGTCATTATTGTTGAGGGGACTTCTGATAAGAGGAAGGTGCAGCCGATTATCAGGGAGCCTGTTGAAATTATTTGCACGAATGGAACGATCAGTTTGACAAAGATGGATGAATTGATTGATCAGCTTTTTAATAGAGAAGTGTATATTCTGGTTGATGCTGATGAAGCGGGTGAGAAGCTTAGAAAGCTGTTTAAACGCGAGTTTCCTGAGGCAGGACATCTTTACATTGACCGCATGTACAAAGAAGTGGCGACTACACCGGAACAGCATCTGGCATCGGTTCTGGTTGGAGCGGATATTGATATTTACACGGAGTATTTGGAAAAAAGGATGAATTCTTAAATGATAAAGGAATGGAACATTGACCAACTGAATACACATATTCAAACAGGCGAAAGCACTGCGATGTATTTGTATACGCCGATGTGCGGAACGTGTAAGCTCGCCGGTAAAATGCTAGAGGTGACAGCTGCTGCAGTGAAGGAACCTGTGATCGGTAAAGCGGATCTGAATTATGTGGAGTCGCTGGCAGAGAAATATGAAATTGAAAGCGTACCTTGTTTATTGCTATTCAAAGACGGCCGGCTGCAGGAGAAGATTTATAAATTCGAATCGGTCCCGACTTTATTTGAAGCATTTCAACGCTTAACCTTACAGACAAAATAATTAAACTTTTTTGTTGACTTTAAAAAATCAGCATGATACGATTTGTCTCGTACTCAAATGAAACGACATTAATCGACATTTAAATATAGTTAACTCTTATCAAGAGTGGTGGAGGGACGTGCCCGATGAAACCCGGCAACCGACAGTCAGCTGACTGGAAAGGTGCCAAGTCACACAGGATAACCTGGCAGATGAGAGAAAGACGTCTATTACGTACGCCTTTCTGCTTATCTGCGGGAAGGCGTTTTTTTTGATCCCGGGAAGGTGCCGGGGGACAGGCACTATTAAACGTTGATCCTTTAACGGGATAATAAGTTAATTTATGAAAGTAGGTGATGGCATGATTACCATCTCAGATGTTAAAAAAATCTTTAAGACGAAAAGCGGTTTGTTAACTGCTGTTGATAACGTTAATCTTCAGATCCAGGAAGGCGAAATTTTTGGTGTCATTGGCTACAGTGGTGCCGGAAAAAGTACGCTGATCCGTATGTTAAACGGCCTGGAGCAGCCATCGGAAGGAAAAGTAGACATTAACGGTAAAGTGATTTCCTCTATAAAAGGCGGAGACCTCCGAAAAGCCCGACAAAAAATCAGCATGATCTTTCAGCACTTTAATCTGCTATGGTCAAGAACGGTTGCGGAAAACATTGCTTTTCCGCTTGAAATTGCCGGCGTACCAAAAAGTCAGCGCGAGAAGAAAGTGAACGAGCTGATTGAGCTGGTCGGACTTGAAGGAAGAGGGGATGCTTATCCTTCACAGCTTTCAGGCGGACAAAAGCAGCGCGTCGGTATTGCACGCGCACTGGCTAACGACCCTGAAGTACTGCTTTGTGATGAAGCAACCTCAGCACTCGATCCTCAGACAACGGACTCTATCCTCGAGCTTCTCGTTGACATCAATAAGCGTCTTGGTCTGACAATCGTCTTAATTACTCACGAGATGCATGTGATCCGCAAGATCTGTCACCGCGTTGCTGTGATGGAAAACGGAAAAGTAGTCGAACTTGGAAATGTGCTTGAAGTGTTCAAGCAGCCAAAACAGCCAATTACAAAGCGTTTCGTCCAGCAGGTAACAGAGCCGGAGGAAACGCGGGAAACAATTGAGCATCTGCTCAAGGATTATAAAGGTGGCATCGTTGTAAAGCTGTCTTTTGTAGGCGAATCTGCTGAGCAACCGCTCATTACAACCCTGATCCGTAAATTTGACCTTGATGTCAATATCGTTCAGGGTAAAATCTCTCAAACGCAAAATGGTTCATACGGTTCTCTCTTTATCCATCTTCGCGGAAATGATGATGAGGTTCAGAAAGCTGTAGCATTCATCGAAGAATCAAATGTCGGTGTGGAGGTGATCACACATGATTGAGCAGATTTTTCCGAATGTCGAATGGGAATCGATGTGGGAAGCCACATATGAAACGATTTACATGACGACATTATCAGTAGCCGCCACCTTCATTATTGGATTGGCTTTAGGCATTATTTTATTTTTAACGTCAAAAGGAAACCTGTGGGAAAACAAAGTCATTTATGCGATCACAAACGCACTGGTTAATATTTTCAGATCCATTCCGTTTATTATCCTGATTGTTTTGTTAATTCCATTTACCAGAGCTATGCTTGGAACGATTCGTGGTGCTGAGGCAGCACTGCCTGCGTTAATCATCGGAGCGGCTCCGTTTTATGCCCGTATGGTGGAGATTGCCCTTCGAGAAATTGATAAAGGTGTCATTGAAGCAGCCCGCTCTATGGGTGCAAAAGTCAGTACCATTATTTTTAAAGTCCTAATCCCGGAATCACTGCCTGCTTTAATATCAGGTATTACTGTAACCTCAATTGCGCTTGTCGGATACACAGCAATGGCTGGTGTAATCGGAGCAGGAGGACTTGGAAATCTTGCCTTCCTTGAAGGATTCCAGCGGAGCAGAGGTGATGTAACGCTTGCCGCAACAATTATCATTTTAATTATTGTATTTGTGATTCAGTTTGTTGGTGACTTATTCACACGCAGACTGGATAAAAGATAAAACCATTTTAAAGGAGAGACACACACATGAAAAAATTCGTAGCAGGAACATTCGCAGCAACAAGCATTTTGGTATTAGCCGCTTGCGGTTCAGATAATGCAGATGAGGGCATCGGTTCAGGTGAAGACGGCGAGCCGGTTGAACTGACTGTTGGAGCTTCCAACGTACCACACGCTGAAATTCTGGAGAAGGCACAGCCAATTCTTGAGGAAGAAGGCATTGAATTGAACATTGAAACTTACCAGGATTATATTCTTCCAAACCAGGATCTTGAAGCTGGTGAAATCGATGCAAACTACTTCCAGCACGTCCCTTACCTTGAGTCGCAAATGGCTGAATTAGGTTATGATTTTGCTAATGCAGGTGGAGTTCATATCGAACCAATCGGCGTTTATTCTCAAAAGCACGAATCACTTGAAGATCTTCCTGAAGGTGCAGAAATCCTGATGAGTAACTCAGTAGCTGACCATGGCCGTATTTTAACTATGCTTGAAAAAGAAGGGCTGATCACACTCGATCCTGAAGTGGACAAAACGAAAGCTGAAATCTCAGATATCGTAGAAAATCCAAAAAATCTTCAGTTTGAAGCAGACTATGAAGCAGCACTTCTTGTACAGCTTTATGAAAACAACGAAGGTGATGCTGTCCTGATCAACTCTAACTATGCAATTGATGCAGGTCTGAATCCACTTGAAGATTCCATCGCAGTGGAAGACTCAGATTCTCCATATGTTAACGTCATTGCTGTAAACAGCGGTGATGAAGAGAACGAAGCGATCCAGAAGCTTGTTGAAGTGTTGACTTCACAGGAAATTCAGGACTTCATTCTTGAAGAGTGGGAAGGATCAGTCGTACCGGTTGACGCTGAATAATTTGTTTTAGAAACGGATCTCTTGATGAGGTCCGTTTTTTTGATTCTTAAAAACCGGGCTCGACTCACCCTACGTTTTCCGTGGCCGGGCGGTGAACCCGCCTGCGCTTCGCACAGTCGGTTTCACCTGTCCCTTTCCGCCACAGGAGTCTACGGGTGAGTCGAGCCCTCTGAGTATAGAAATGCAACAAAGTTTGTGAGGTTAGAGATGAAGTTCGTGAGCTTGAGCTTCATGAATGTAAGGTTAGATGAAGAATTCGTGAGGTTAACCAGTCGGAATGTGAGTTCAGTGAGAAAAGGCCTGTATGCCGCGGGACTTAGTAGCATGACCGAACCCCCGACCTGCTTCCGCGTCAAACAATCCCGGGACCAATGTGAGTTTGTCATCAACTTTTGTGAGGTTAGAGATGAAGTTCGTGAGCTTGAGCTTCATGAATGTAAGGTTAGATGAAGAATTCGTGAGGTTAATCGGCCTGAATGTGAGTTCAGTGAGAAAAGGCCTGTATGCCGCGGAACTTAGTAGCATGACCGAACCCCGACTGCTTACGCGTCAAACAATCCCGGGGCCAATGTGAGTTTGTCATCAACTTTTGTGAGGATACAGGAAGAATTCGTGAGCTTGAGCTTCCTGAATGTGAGGTTAGATGAAGAATTCGTGAGGTTAACTACTCCGAATGTGAGTTCAGTGAGAAAAGACCTGTATGCCGCGGAACTTAGTAGCATGATCGAACCTACCCTAAACTGCTTCCGCGTCAAACAATCTCTTCCTCAGCCTCCAGTTCCTTAAAAATATATTTGCAAAATTAAAAAATCTTTTGTAAAATGTTTACCAATATTCCCGCGGGGTATTACCTTTAACAGATGAGTGAAACATAGCCACGGACAAAAACTTGAAAAGGAATGATTCATTATCCAATCGATTAAAGTGGATTACACGACCGACATGGAAAAGGCGATGCACAGTTCTCACGGAGTAGGCTACGAAACGTATATGAGAAAGCACGATGTTCGGATGGATGTGGAGATGAAGAGGGAAGCGGACTATAAAAAAAGTCAGGAGCTTCTCAGAGACCTTGAAGGAAAGCCGTCGAATCATATATAATAGGAGAGATTGAAAAGTCAGTGTTTATTACACTGACTTTTTTCTGGTTAATAGGGAAGGATAATTGTCAGATAAAACCTGTCAAATAGGCAGGTCTGCCATATTTGATTCTAGTTTTAATTTGTTATAAGATTAGAATGAGAATAAACTGAGAATGGTTCTTCCATATCAAATAAGTGTAAAAACGGAGGTAATTCGACAATGGCTTCAACATTAGTTATTAAAGATCTTCATGTTGAGATTGAAGGCAAAGAGATTTTAAAAGGTGTAAACCTTGAATTAGATAGCGGTAAAATCCATGTTATCATGGGACCAAATGGAACAGGTAAATCAACACTTGCTTCTGCAATCATGGGTCACCCGAAGTTTGAAGTAACAAAGGGCGAAGTGCTGTTAAACGGCGAAAACGTTCTTGAGATGGAAGTTGACGAGCGCGCTCTTGCGGGTCTTTTCCTTGCGATGCAGTATCCAAGTGAAATCACTGGTGTTACAAATGCTGACTTCCTTCGCTCTGCGATCAATGCCCGCCGTGAAGAAGGACAGGAAATTTCATTAATGAAGTTCATCAAAGAACTTGATAAAAACATGGAATTCCTTGAAATGGATCAGGATATGGCACAGCGTTACCTGAATGAAGGTTTCTCTGGCGGTGAGAAGAAGCGTAACGAAATTCTTCAACTAATGATGATTAAGCCAGAATTCGGTATTCTTGATGAAATCGACTCCGGTCTTGATATTGATGCACTTAAGGTTGTTTCTAAAGGAATCAACAAAATGCGCAGCGAAGATTTCGGCTGCCTGATCATCACTCACTATCAGCGTCTTCTTAACTACATTGAGCCTGATTATGTTCACGTTATGATGCAGGGCCGTGTTGTAAAATCAGGTGGACCTGAGCTTGCACAGCGCCTTGAAAACGAAGGATATGACTGGATTAAGCAGGAGCTTGGCATCGAAGACGAAACAGTAGGACAAGAAGCGTAACAGATAGGAGGATGAACATGACGACACAAACAAAATTGCCGGTTGATCAGCAAGCGGTGCAGGCTTTCTCAGAGAAGAACGGCGAGCCTGGCTGGCTGTCGTCCCTTCGATTGGACGCCCTTGCGAAAGCGGAAGAGCTGTCACTGCCGAAGCCGGATAAAACGAAAATCGACAAATGGAATTTCACACAGTTTGCCAAGCATGCGGAAGCAAGTGAAGTATATGCTTCACTTGAAGACCTGCCTGCAAGCGTGAAATCTTTAATTGACGTTGAAAAGCAGGAAAACCTGTACATTCAGCGTAATAATACGCCTGCTCATCTGAAGATCTCTGAAGACCTTAAGAGTAAAGGTGTTATTTTTACAGATATTTTAACAGCGGCGAAGGAGCACCCTGAGCTCGTTGAGAAATATTTCATGAAGGATGCCGTCCATGTTAATGAGCACAAGCTTACTGCTTTACATGCAGCATTGGTTAATGGAGGAGCTTTCCTTTATGTGCCGAAAAATGTAGAGCTTTCTGAACCGATCCAGGCTGTTTACATCCATGACAATGCAGACGTGGCATTATTCAACCACGTATTAGTTGTAGCGGAAGCAAACAGTGCGGTGACATACGTAGAATCGTATCTTGCTACAGAAGAAGTGCAGAATTCGATTGCCAATATCGTTTCTGAAGTCATTGCAGGCGATAATGCACGTGTCGTTTACGGTGCGGTTGATAACCTGGCTTCAGGCACAACAACGTATGTAAACCGTCGCGGTATTGCAGGGCGCGATGCGAAAATCGAATGGGCACTTGGCATGATGAATGATGGAGATACAATCTCTGAAAACATCACGCATTTAATTGGTGATAACTCATTTGGTGACACGAAAATGGTTGTCGTTGGACGTGGTAATCAAAAGCAGAACTTCACAACAAATATCAGACACTGGGGTAAAAACTCTGAAGGTTATATCCTGAAGCATGGTGTCATGAAGGATGCCGCTTCTTCAATCTTTAACGGTATCGGAAAAATCGAACACGGTGCAACGAAAGCAAATGCAGAGCAGGAATCACGCGTTCTGATGCTTTCTGAAAAAGCACGTGGAGATGCCAATCCGATTCTTCTGATTGATGAAGATGATGTTACAGCAGGTCACGCAGCATCTGTAGGGCGCGTGGATCCAATGCAGCTTTACTACCTGATGAGCCGTGGTATTTCACAGACAGAAGCAGAACGTCTGATCATTCACGGATTCCTTGCGCCGGTTGTGACAAATCTTCCAATTGAAGGGGTTAAGCGCCAGCTGACAGAGGTTATCGAAAGGAAAGTGAATTAATGAATATTCAGGAGATCCGCAGACAGTTTCCGATTTTGGACCAGGAAGTGAATGGGCATCCGCTCGTCTATTTGGATAGTGCAGCTACTTCTCAGAAACCGCTGTCTGTAATCCAGGCGCTTGAGGAGTACTATAAAGGCTACAACTCAAACGTACACCGCGGTGTACACACGCTTGGAACCCGCGCGACAGACGGGTACGAAGGAGCTCGTGAAAAAGTTCGTAAATTCATTAACGCGTCATCAACGGAAGAAGTCATCTTTATGCGTGGTACGACAACAGCGATCAACACGGTTGCACAAAGCTATGGCATGGCAAATGTTTCAGAGGGTGATGAGATCGTCATCACTCACATGGAGCATCACAGTAATATTATTCCGTGGCAGCAGCTCGCAAAAGCAACTGGCGCGACGCTGAAGTACGTTCCGCTTCAGGAGGATGGCACACTCTCCCTTAATGATGTAAGAGAAACCATTACGTCAAACACAAAAATTGTTTCGATTATGATGGTATCAAACGTGCTTGGCACGATGAATCCAATTAAGGAAATCACGAAAATCGCCCATGAAAATGGCGCGGTTATGGTGGTCGATGGTGCTCAGGCAGCGCCTCACATGAAAGTGGATGTTCAGGACCTTGATTGTGATTTCTTTGCTTTTTCCGGTCATAAAATGGGAGGTCCTACAGGGATCGGCGTTTTATATGGGAAGAAAAAGCTGCTGAATAACATGGAGCCAATCGAATTTGGCGGAGAAATGATCGATTTTGTCGGCCTTCAGGAATCCACATGGAAAGAGCTTCCGTGGAAATTTGAAGGAGGTACACCGATTATTGCCGGTGCGATTGGTCTTGGTGCAGCCATCGATTTTCTGAATGACATTGGATTGGATGAAATTGAAAAATATGAACATCATTTAGCGGCTTATGCAATGGACAAGCTGTCTGAGGTGGAGGGTCTGACGATTTACGGACCAAAGGATCCTCAGAAGCGTGCAGGACTTGTGACGTTTAACCTTGATGACGTGCACCCTCATGATTTAGCTACGGTGCTTGACTCTGAAGGGATTGCCATCCGTGCTGGTCATCACTGTGCACAGCCGCTGATGAAATGGCTTAACGTATCGTCTACGGCACGTGCAAGCTTTTACCTGTATAATACAGAAGAAGAGATTGACCGTTTAGCCAGTGGACTCGTTAAAACAAAGGAGTATTTCAGCGATGTCTTTTAATAACTTAGATACGCTTTATCGTCAGGTCATTATGGATCATTACAAGAATCCGCGTAATAAGGGTGAGCTCAGCGACAGTGTAACGGTTGATATGAACAACCCGACTTGCGGAGACCGCATTCATTTGACACTTGATGTACAGGACGGCATTGTACAGGACGCGAAGTTCGACGGAGAAGGCTGTTCGATTTCCATGGCATCTGCATCGATGATGACGCAGGTGATCAAGGGACAGCCTGTAGAAAAAGCAATGAAGCTGTCAGAAGTATTCTCTGATATGATGCTTGGAAAAGAATATGACGACTCAATTGATCTTGGTGATATCGAAGCATTGCAGGGTGTGGCAAAATTCCCTGCGCGTATCAAATGTGCAACGTTATCCTGGAAGGCAATGGAGAAAGGGATTGGCCATCAGTCTGAATAACTGAGAGCCACCAAACCAGAAGGAGGAATCACCATGGCAAAGAAAATGCCTGAAGTGGGCGATTATAAATATGGTTTCCACGACAAAGACGTGTCGATTTTCCGTTCAAAACGCGGACTTACTCGTGAAATCGTTGAAGAAATCTCACGTATGAAAGAAGAGCCGGAGTGGATGCTGAAGTACCGTCTGAAAGCACTGGAGCAGTTCTACAGCATGCCAATGCCTCAGTGGGGCGGAGATTTAAGCGGCCTTAACTTTGATGAGATTACGTATTACGTAAAACCATCTGAGAAAAGTGAGCGCAGCTGGGACGAGGTTCCGGAAGAAATCAAGCGTACGTTTGACAAGCTTGGTATTCCGGAAGCTGAGCAGAAGTACCTTGCTGGTGTATCTGCACAGTACGAGTCTGAGGTTGTTTACCACAACATGAAAGAAGATCTTGAAGAGATGGGAATCGTCTTTAAAGACACAGATTCTGCTCTTAAAGAAAATGAAGATATCTTCAAAGAGCACTGGGGAACCGTTATCCCTTCAAGCGATAACAAATTCTCAGCGCTGAACTCGGCAGTATGGTCAGGCGGATCGTTCATTTACGTACCAAAAGGTGTTAAAGTGGACACGCCGCTGCAGGCATACTTCCGTATTAACTCTGAAAACATGGGTCAGTTTGAGCGTACGCTGATTATTGCAGACGAAGGCTCAAGCGTACACTATGTTGAAGGTTGTACAGCACCTGTATACACAACAAATTCACTGCACAGTGCCGTTGTTGAAATCATCATTAAAAAGGATGCTTACTGCCGCTATACAACGATCCAGAACTGGGCGAACAATGTATTCAACCTTGTAACGAAGCGTGCCGTTTGTGATGCAAACGCAACGATGGAGTGGGTTGACGGTAACATCGGTTCGAAGCTGACAATGAAATACCCTGCAGTCATCCTTCGTGGTGAAGGCGCTCGTGGTATGACATTATCAATCGCTTTAGCCGGTAAAGGTCAGCACCAGGATGCAGGTGCGAAAATGCATCACCTTGCACCGAACACTTCATCTACGATCGTGTCTAAATCCATCTCTAAACAGGGTGGTAAAGTAACGTACCGTGGAATCGTACACTTCGGACGTAAAGCGCATGGCGCACGTTCTAACATCGAGTGTGACACGCTGATTATGGATAATGAGTCAACGTCTGACACCATTCCATACAATGAAATTCTGAACGATAATATTTCACTTGAGCACGAAGCGAAGGTTTCGAAGGTATCAGAAGAGCAGCTGTTCTATCTGATGAGCCGCGGAATTTCTGAAGAAGAAGCAACTGAAATGATCGTAATGGGCTTTATTGAGCCGTTCACGAAGGAGCTTCCGATGGAATATGCGGTTGAGATGAACCGTTTGATCAAGTTTGAGATGGAAGGTTCGATTGGTTAATCGGATTTTGAAAAACCTGTACTCTTTGAGTGCAGGTTTTTTGTTCTTAATAAAACCGGGCCGGGGAGCATCCTCCGCTTTCCGTTGTCTAGCTGCGGCGGGCAGTGACTAGCAAACTTCCCGTCCCCTCGTCCGATAAGTCAACATCAGCTCACTGCGTTCGCTGTGTTTCCTTTATCTCCGTCGGGGCCAGTCCAGTTTGTACGTCCCTAAACGCCCGCCTCCGCTTTTCTAAGGCCGGGCGGTGAACCCCTTGTGCTTCGCACAATGGTTTCACCTCTCCCTTTCCGCCATAGGAGTCTGCGGATGCCTCTCGCCCCTTTGAAGTGATATCCAGTCTTTTTCTTTTTGGGGAGGGAAAGAATAAAACTAGTTGGGGCGAGGGTGTGTTAAGGAATTTTGTTGCCCGCTATTCATGTGTAACGGATGTGAATCGGCTTATGTTACAATAGGTCCATATCTGAATGGTTGAGCAGGTGATGGTTGTGATTTATATTTGTTTGACCGGGTGGGGGGATCATCCGGATGTGTATGAGGAGCATTCTTCTAAGCAGGATAAGTTGAAGGATTATTCGGGGCATTTTCCGATTGTGGAGCTGGATGCTTCTTTTTATGCAGTTCAGCCTGAACGGAATATGCGGAAATGGGTGGATGAGACACCTGCGGCTTTTAAGTTTATCGTGAAGGCGTATCAGGGGATGACGGGGCATCAGAGAGGGGACATTCCTTTTGACTCGCGTGAGGAGATGTTTCAGGCTTTCCGGTTATCGCTGGCGCCTATGATTGAATCAAATAAGTTAGGTGCGGTCCTGCTGCAGTTTCCGCCGTGGTTTGATTGTAAAAAGCAGCATGTTGATTACATAAGATACTGTAAAAGTAAGCTTGATGGGCTTCCGCTTGCGATCGAGTTCAGACATCAGTCGTGGTATGCACCGGAGTTTAAGGAAAAGACGCTGGACTTCCTGAGGCAGCAGCAGTTTATTCACAGTGTGTGTGACGAGCCTCAGGCGGGTGATGGATCGATTCCGATGGTGCCGGTTGTAACGAATGCGGAGACGACTGTGTTCAGGCTTCATGGCCGTAATACAGCTGGTTGGACGCGTAAAGGGAATGAAAATAACTGGCGTGAAGTCCGGTATTTGTATGAATATCGTGAGCAGGAGCTGAATGATCTTGTTGCTGTACTGAAAAGGCTTGATCAGGGATCGAAGCATGTTTACGTACTTTTTAATAATAATTCCGGCGGACATGCGGCGAAAAATGCAAAACAGATGATTGAACTGCTTGGGCTGGATTATGGTGGTTTGGCTCCGAGACAGCTCGATTTATTTTAATAAAGATTGGATTGAATAGAGAATGGAATGGATGTTGCTGCTTTTCATCGGGCTGGCTGCCGGGGCAATCGGATCACTGATTGGCCTTGGAGGAGGCGTGATTGTCGTGCCCACCTTATTGTTTTTTGGCAGCTCATTAATGTGGATTGAAGGGATTACACCGCAAACAGCGGTAGGGATCTCTCTTGTTGTCATGATTTTTACCGGTCTTTCCTCAACACTTGCCTACCTTAAAACGAAAACGGTTGATGTGAAAAGTGGTCTCCTGTTTTTCGCTGGGAGTGGACCAGGGGCTGTGGCAGGTTCATGGGTGAACCAGTATTTGACGCTTGGGAACTTTCATTTGGCTTTTGGTCTGTTTATGATATTTTTATCGTTTATTTTACTGATCCGGAATCGAATTAAGCCGATTGAGAAGTTTAAAGAGGCGTCCTTTCAGCGGCATTTTACGGATAACCAGGGTCAGCGCTTTCAATATGGTTTTCCGCCTGCAGTCGGCATTGCCGCTGCTTTTGGCGTTGGATTTGCGTCAGGTTTATTTGGAATCGGTGGCGGTTCTGTCATGGTACCGATTATGATTATTGCTTTCTTGTTCCCTCCTCACGTTGCAGTGGGAACATCTATGCTGATGGTTTTCCTCTCAGCATTACTGGGATCGGCCTCTCATATAGCTTTTGGAAATGTGAATTGGCTGTATGTTGCCGCACTCGCTCCAGGTGCATGGTTTGGTGCTAAGCTTGGTGCATGGCTAAACCAGAAGCTTGACTCTAATGGACTCGTGCTTGCTTTACGTATTATTTTGGTGCTGATCGGGATAAGGTCCATTTTTGAAGGGCTGTATGGTGTCTGATTTGAAAGGAGTGGCAGGATGAAAGAACGGATTACTCTTTATCATACGAATGATCTTCATAGTCATTTTGAGCACTGGCCAAGAATCCGTCAGTTTTTAAAAACACAAAAACAGTATCACGAAGATAAAGGTGAAGAGGTTTTTTTATTTGATATTGGAGATCATGCTGATCGCTTTCATCCTTTAACGGAAGGGTCAGCCGGGAAAAGGAACGTTGATTTCCTGAATGAGGCCGGCTATGATGCGGTTACAATCGGTAACAATGAAGGAATTACGTTCTCCTACGAAGAATTAAACTCTTTATATCATCATGCAGATTTTCCGGTTATTGTGGCTAATTTGTTTACGGAGTCTGGAGAGCGGCCGGACTGGGTGATCCCTTATTTAATCAAAACGACAAAAAGCGGGATTAAAATCGGGATCACAGCAGTGACCGCAGAGTATCCTGCATTTTATAAGAAGCTCGGCTGGAATATTACATCCGCAAAAGATGAATTAAAAGCTCAGGTGCGTGTGTTAAAGGAAAAGGTTGATATCATTCTGTTTCTATCGCATCTTGGTATTCGCGAAGATGAGTGGGTAGCCGAGGAATGCAGAGATATTGATGTCATCATGGGTGGCCACACACATCATGTACTCGAAAATGGAAGGAGACATTATCAGACGTTACTTGCTGCAGCGGGGAAATATGGAATGTATACGGGAAAAGTGGAGATTGAATTTGATCATGTTTCCCGGGAAATAACTCAGTCATCTGCTGTCTTATATGAAACGGACGGCCTTCCAAAGCCGGAGGATGAGCAAAAACTAATCGAATTGTGGGAGATGGAAGGAAGGCAGCTTTTATCAAATGAAGTCGTGACACTTGAAAAAGACATTCTTCATAATCCGCTGGACCGGGAATCTCCATTATCGCAGTTGTTGGGAGATGCACTTCTTGATTGGTGTTCTGCTGATTTTTCCATCGTGACAGGTGGACTTCTGCTTGATTCCCTTCCTAAAGGTAAAATAACGGAATTTGACTTGCACCAGGTTCTGCCCCATCCGATCAATCCGTGTGTCGTAGAGCTGACCGGCAGTGAAGTAAAAGAAGTCATCAGGCAGTCAATGAACCATGCCTGGCCGACAACTGTGATCAGGGGACTTGGGTTCAGAGGTACCATTCTCGGTGCTTTTGTATACAGAGGTCTGGAAGAAAAAGGTCATCATTTTTTTGTTAACAATGAAGAAGTTCAGGCCGATAAATTATATAAAGTGGCTACGGTGGACATGTTTACATTTGGCTATTTTTTCCCTGAAATGCACCGGGCAAAAAAACAATATTTTATGCCGGAATTTTTAAGGGATATTTTAAAAGAGAAGCTGATGAATAAAGATCTGATTTAGAGATAACGTAACCGGTTATGCATCGAATCTTTCAGCAATCGGCAGAAGGGTGATGGCATGAGACTCATATCAACAAAAATACTTAGAGCCGGCATGACGCTTGGCAACACGATTTATAATGTCAACGAGCGTCCGCTTCTGCATGCTCATGTGACGTTGACAGAGCAAATGATAAAAAGGCTTCATCTGCTCAATGTGC
Source organism: Jeotgalibacillus aurantiacus (assembly GCF_020595125.1). Taxonomy (NCBI): domain Bacteria; kingdom Bacillati; phylum Bacillota; class Bacilli; order Caryophanales; family Caryophanaceae; genus Jeotgalibacillus; species Jeotgalibacillus aurantiacus. The sequence goes on along the minus strand of NZ_JACNMS010000007.1, from coordinate 64,127 downwards.
AATACGTCTACATTGATGATGAAAGATCCAGGGGAATTGATATCGAAGAAACGGTACCCTCCAGTATCAGGCATCAGACGATCAAGGAAATGCAGATGGCATTTGAGCTCGTGAAATCTCCAAATAAAAACAATATATCTGCCATGCTGGAAAAAAAGACACAGGCGATTCAGTCAACCTTAAAGAATATTATGGCTGAAATGAATAGCAATAAGGACCTGCTGATGATTTTATCTGATGCTTATCTGTATGATTCGTATATTTTCCATCATTCATTTAATGTGACACTTTATACGCTTGCGATTGGGAAACAGTTAAAGCTTCCGAATATCCAGCTTGAATATCTTGGAATGGGTGCGATGCTGCATGATATTGGTAAGATTATGGTTGATGAGCAGATTTTGATGAAATCCACTCCTTTGACAGAGGAGGAGTTTCTCGAAATACAAAAACATGCTTCAAACGGTTTTGAAATTCTTCGAAACCTTCATAATGTTTCGCTGTTAAGTGCGCATTGTGCCTTTCAGCATCATGAACGAATAGATGGCTCTGGGTATCCCAGGGGTTTAAAGGGACCGGACATTCATCCTTACGCTAAAATTATCGCTGTTGCTGATGTATTCGATGCCTGTACTTCAAACAGGGTGTACCGTGAAAAAATGCTGCCATCCGATGCGCTAGATATCCTACAGGATGGCTCAGGAACGTTATTTGACCCGACTGTGATTAAAGCTTTTACTCAGTCTATTGCGATCTACCCGAATGGACTTTCTGTGGGCCTTAACGATGGAAGGAAGGGTATTGTGGCACGGCAAAATACAGGGATGTCTGCAAGGCCTGTAATCAGGGTGGTCGAGGAAAACGGTCGTCTTCTGACAGCTACATATGAGCTCGATCTGAGTTTGAATCCTGAATCTGCTATTTCTGCAACAGATATTGATTTCAGTACAGAAACTGTTCATTAGTTAATGAGCCCTTTTTTCTTGCATACAATGCAGGGAGGAGGGCTTTTTTATGCGCATAAAACCGTTATCTGTACGTGCAGTCTGGGTCATATCTTTTGTCCTGTTTGGCGTGATGACCATCACGGGACTTTTTCTCATCAATACAGGGATTAAACCGACACTGATGGTTTATGCAGAATCGCAGACACAAAAAATCGGTGCGCTGGTGATTAGTAAGGCTGTTAATAAAGAAATTGCCAACGTAATGGATATTAACGAAATTATCGAGAATGTCCCAACTGACTCATCTGAAATGATTACAACCAAATTTAATACAGAAATCATAAACCGTGTCATGTCTGAAACGACCGAGCTCGTTCAGGGGCAGCTGCGCGCAATAGAACGCGGAGATACAAGTGTCCTTAAATCCCTGACAGAGCTTGATATCGAAGTGGAGGATGCCGGGGATATGGAGGGAATTGTCTACACGGTTCCGCTTGGGCAGGCGACCGGAAATGCATTACTTGGAAACCTTGGTCCGAGAGTGCCAATCCGATTTCATGCAGTAGGCAGTGTGACCTCCAATATCAGATCTGATATTACGGAGTTTGGCATTAACAATGCATTTGTTGAAATTAATATTGACCTTAAGGTTCAGGTGCAAATTATTGTTCCTTTTGCCACAGAGGTTACGACCATTCAACAGGATATTCCTGTCGCAATGGGGCTGATTCAGGGGCAGGTTCCTGAAATATATAACATGGGTGATGGAATGTCACCTTCACTCGAAGTGCCAATTCCTTCACCATAAGTCTTGAAATCGAAATGAAATCCTGCTATAGTAGGCTAGTAAAATGAATAATCACCACATCATAATCCGATGGGGTAGAGGTGCAGTATTCAAGAGTAAGCTGTGTGAGGATGACAACGTTGATCACAGGTGAAAGGGGATGTCTGCCGAAATGGTAATAATCGGTCAAAGGTTTTATCATTGGGGTTATCTTTAATAGGGATAACACTCTCTTGCCGCAGAAACACAACGTTTTTGCGGGTTGAGGAGCTACAGATCGTGATGGAGCATAACATTACTGACACATACAAGGGTAATGGTAGAGTCCTCTATCATTGCCCTTTTTTGCGTTTTTTACGATTTTGCCTCATTACTTACCCTATCAAACAATAGAGGAGGGAATATTATGGAAGGTTCATGGTTATCACTTTTACCGCCGATTATTGCGATTTTAATGGTTGTACTGACTCGGCGAGTTTTATTATCACTCGGGGCAGGGATTGTTGCAGCGGCATTGCTGTTGACAAGCTTTTCTCCGGTTGGAACGCTTCAGGAATTATGGATGTCGTTCAGCGGCGTATTTTGGGAATATGGTTCTGATGGTGAACCGGGTGCGCTGAATCTTTGGAATATCTTTATCATGCTATTCTTACTTATACTTGGTGTGATTACAGCATTTATTAATATTTCAGGTGGAGCAAGAGCGTTCGGGGAGTGGGCAATGAAGCGCGTGAAAACGCGTGCAGGGGCCCAGCTTGTTACAGCTTGTCTTGGGGTAATCATCTTTATCGATGATTACTTTAACAGTCTTGCTGTAGGACAGGTGGCCCGTCCGATTACAGACCGCCACCGTGTATCACGGGCGAAGCTTGCTTATCTGATTGACTCAACTGCAGCTCCTGTCTGTGTTGTATCCCCTGTATCAAGCTGGGGCGCCTACATCATTGCCGTAATCGGAGGAATTTTAGCGACACACTCTATTACGGAATACACAGCGTTCTCAGCATTTATTCAGATGGTGCCGATGAATCTGTATGTCTGGGCAGCACTTGGCATCGTATTTATTGTGGCACTGCGTGGTGTTGATTTCGGACAGATGCGTGTGCATGAAAATCGTGCAATTGAAACAGGAGAAGTCTATGATAAAAATAAAGACATTCCTGGTGAATTAAAAAATGATCTGCCTACATCAAGTCATGGTACGGTTGGAGATTTAATCTGGCCAATTATTGCGCTTGTTGTGGGAACTGTTGCATCCATGATGTATACAGGTGCTCAGGCGTATCAGGATGAAACAGGACAAGCCGCCTCACTGTTACAGATGTTCGAATATACCGATGTAGCAAAATCACTTGTCTGGGGTGCACTGGTCGGACTGGCTGTTGCCATTATTCTGTTTATCCGTCAGGTGAACCGTTCCAGTAAGATTGGTGGATCTGAGTTTGTGTTAGGCTTAACAGAAGGTGTTAAATCAATGCTGCCAGCCATTTATATTCTTGTCTTTGCCTGGATGATTGTTGGTTTGATTGACAGCCTTGGCACGGGTGTTTACCTTGCAGGCTTGGTAGAGCAGTCCAATCTTCCAATCGGATGGCTGCCGGTACTGTTATTCCTTGTTGCCGGTATTATGGCATTTTCTACAGGAACATCATGGGGATCATTTGGTATTCTGCTACCGATCGCAGGTCAGATTGCAGCAACGACAGATGTATCGTTACTTCTTCCTGCACTTGCAGCGGTTCTGGCTGGAGCGGTGTTTGGTGACCACTGTTCACCGATTTCAGATACGACGATCCTGTCTTCTACGGGAGCGGGAAGCAATCATATTGATCACGTAACGACTCAGATTCCATATGCAGTGACAGGTGCTGCGATTGCAGCAGCAGGTTATATTCTGCTTGGCTTCTCTGGTAGTACGTGGCTTGCACTTGGGTTAGTGATCGTATTGCTGGTGCTGTTTGCTGTCATTATGGGTCGGAATCCGGAAAAAGCACGTGTGGTTTCAGCGGAAGAGAGCTTGGAAAAATAATTTTTTTGAAACTGTTCAGGGGATTCTCTGAACAGTTTTTTTATGGTTTTTCCAATTAAAAGCAGTTGTTGTGAGTGAAATATAACACGGGACTTTCTGACTGCGGTTCTTTTCATTTCCATTATTCAATTTTTGAATAAAATTGCATGGTATTTTATCTAAACGTTGTAAATACAAGGTTTTTAATCGGGAATAAATTTTTTTGCTATAATATCAGAATTTTAAAAATAGTGCTTTTACATTTAGGAAGCAAGTGCTATACTGTTTTTAGATTATGAGAAATAATCTGAATATATAAAAACTTCCAGCATAATATGGAAGAAACTAATTGGGGGGAAAAAGATGAATCGTCAACAGTGGGGAACTCGTGCCGGCTTTATTTTGGCCGCTGTAGGTTCTGCAGTCGGACTCGGAAACATCTGGCGTTTTCCGTATGTTGCTTATGAGAACGGTGGAGGAGCATTCTTTATTCCATATTTATTTGCACTCTTAACTGCCGGTATTCCTATTCTTGTTATGGAATTCACCATCGGTCATAAGTACAGAGGATCAGCGCCGCTGTCATTCTTCCGTATGAGCGGAAAAAAGGCGGAATGGTTAGGATGGTGGGGAGTATTTGTCGCCTTCGTGATATCCACCTATTACGCCGTCATTATTGCCTGGGCCATGCGTTATACAATCTTTTCGTTTAATCAGGCCTGGGGTGAGGACACAGAGGCATTTTTATTCGGAGAATTTCTACAGCTTGATGTAGCTCCAGGTGAAACAGGTGGTATCGTATGGGGGATTCTAATTCCGCTTATCCTCGTTTGGGTTATCACACTTGGTATTCTTGTAGCTGGTGTTAAAAAAGGAATTGAGTATGCGAACCGCATTTTTATTCCAACGCTTGTGATCTTATTCTTAATTATTGTAATTCGTGCAGTAACACTTGAAGGCGCTACTGAAGGCCTGAACGCTTTCTTCCAGCCGAATTTTGAAAACATACTTGATCCGGATGTCTGGGTAGCCGCATACGGTCATATTTTCTTCAGTTTATCGATTGCTTTTGCGATCATGATTACTTATTCAAGTTATCTGCCAAAAAAATCAGATATCACGAATAACGCCTTCATTACAGGTTTTGCGAACTCTGGCTTTGAGCTTCTAGCAGGAATCGGGGTATTCGCAGCACTTGGATATATGGCGTCTCAGCTAGACGTTCCTGTCTCAGAAGTTGCGACTGCAGGAGTTGGACTTGCATTTGTTGTATTCCCGCAGATCATTAATCAGCTTCCGGGCTTAAACGGGCTTTTCGGTGCTCTATTCTTTTTATCATTGACGTTAGCAGGACTAACTTCACTCATGTCTATTACAGAAACGTATGTAGCAGGTATCACAGAGAAGTTCGGTGTATCCCGTAACATGGCCATTTTATTTGGCGGTGGACTTGCAGCACTTATTTCTGTTCTGTTCGCCACTCAGGGTGGATTGTACTTCCTGGACGTAGCTGACTACTTTATCAACCAGTTTGGTGTAGCAGCAGTCGGCCTGGTAGAAGTCGTAATGGTTATATGGATTCTTCGAAAAGCAGATCTGCTTCGAGACCATGCAAACCTGACTTCTCAAATCCGTCTTGGCGGCTGGTGGAAAATCTGTCTTGGAATCGTTACGCCAATTGTACTTGGTTTTATGATGTTCCAGCTACTTGCTCAGAATATTCTTCAGCAGTTTGATAATGACACAGGAAACTACGAAGGATATGCGACAGACTTTATCTTAGCTGGTGGTGTATCTGTAGCTGTAGGAGCGCTTGTTGTAGGTCTCTTGTTCTCACTTGGAAAATGGAGCCGTTCAACACCTGTTGAGCTTCCGGACAAAGACTAAAGGAGGTAGTTGAATATGACAGGCAGTGCGATTTTTATGATGGTTGTTGGTATTGTCCTCCTTTGGGGCGGACTCGCAGCCAGTATTGTAAATGCAGTAAGTAAATCAAAAAAAGAAGTGTAATTCACTGATGAAAAGCCTGTAGCGATCTGCTGCAGGCTTTTTTCTTTTAGGGTTTCATGAGGCTGTCCTGATAACGCATACACTTTTTCTGACGACATCCTCTTGTGATGATCTTTTTAGTGTGATAAAGTGACTGTAAATAGGTTCTGTACTAGTGATTATTGAACTCCTGTTATATAGAAGTAAACCTTGAAATGGAGGAAAGTGGGAATGAGTACAACGACGAAGGACGGCCTCCTCAGAAAGCCGGAGTGGCTGAAAATTAAGCTGAACACGAATGAAAGTTATACAGGATTAAAGAAAATGATGCGTGAGAAAAATCTCCACACCGTATGTGAAGAGGCACGGTGCCCGAATATTCATGAGTGCTGGGGCGAGAGAAGAACCGCAACATTTATGATTCTTGGAGATGTTTGTACACGTGCATGCCGTTTTTGTGCAATCAAAACAGGCCTTCCGACAGAGCTTGATCTGGCTGAGCCGGAACGCGTAGCGGATTCAGTTAAGCTGATGAATTTAAAGCATGCCGTTATTACTGCTGTAGCCCGTGATGATTTGAAGGATGGCGGTGCAGCCGTATTTGCTGAAACGGTCCGTGCTATTAAGAGAAAAAATCCTTTTACGACGATTGAAGTCCTTCCATCTGACATGGGTGGCATTTACGAAAACATTCAAACGCTTATGGATGCACGTCCTGATATACTTAACCATAACATCGAAACGGTTGAACGTCTGACGCCTAGAGTGCGTGCGCGTGCAAAGTATCACCGTTCTCTTGAACTGCTGAAGCGCTCAAAAGAATTGCAGCCTGATATTCCAACGAAGTCGAGTTTAATGATTGGATTAGGTGAAACAGAGGAAGAAATCATTCAGACGATGGATGATTTACGTGCACATGATGTGGATATTATGACAATCGGTCAGTATCTGCAGCCAACACGTAAGCATCTTCCAGTTATTAAATACTATACACCGCTTGAATTCGGTAAATTGCGCAAAATTGCCATGGATAAAGGATTTAAGCATTGTGAAGCCGGGCCGCTTGTCCGTTCTTCGTATCATGCAGATGAGCAGGTTAATGCTGCATCGCGTGAACGCCAGGCACAGGGAGAATTACAGGATAACGAGTAAGTTTGATAAAGAGTGTAACAGAACTCTGATGGCAGAGGGATGTTTCACTCTTTTTTTGTATCTGCTATCTTTGGGACGTTTCCCCGGATTCGTGATCCGTTTCAGGTGCAGCAGGCGCAAGGTGCATGGTTTCGGTTGCTTGTGGTTTTATATTTTCTGCTGCTTCAGGTGGTTCAGGCTGGGAGCAGGCTGCAAGTATTAAAGCTGTCAGGAATAGGATGGCGGTTTTACTCATTTTAAGCACCTCTGTTTTTAATGGTTAGTATGTACAAAGCGTGAGATTTTACTTAGGAAAAGATGGTTTTGTCATGTATAATGGAGGAAGAGACAAATTCAGGAGTGGTGGATAATGATTACGATTTATAATCATCAGTATGAGATTATTGAGGAGTACCGCGAAGGCTTTAATGAGGAAGCGTTTGAGGGCAGATATAGTGAGATTCTTCATAAGTATGATTACATAGTAGGCGACTGGGGATATGGACAGCTCCGGTTGAAGGGTTTTTTTGATGATCAGAACCAGAAGTCGTCGTTTGATACGAAGATTTCGACGGTGAAGGATTATTTGTATGAGCATTGTAATTTTGGTTGTCCTTATTTTATTGTGAAAAAGGTTGCGGTTAAGAAGTAGTTTACAAACCGGGCCGGACTCATCCTTCGCTTTCCGCGGCCGCGCGGTGAGCCAGCTAGTGCTACGCACTACGCTGTCTCACCTGTCGCTTCACTGCCGCAGGAGTCTACGGATGAGTCCGGCCCTTCGTGTGATATAAAACTTCATTCCTGTTGTTTTTATAGAGAGTAAAAAACCGGGCTCGACTCACCTGTCGCTTTCAGCCACAGGAGTCTACGGATGATTCGAGCCCTCTAATCTATGATCAAAATTTACCGGTTTAAGGCTTATGAGCTCCGGGATCTAGGCGTGGTATGTGTTTGTGGAGCCCTTTGTTTTCGTAGTTGAAGGCGCTGTAGTAGCGCTGTCCGGGTAGCCATGGGCCGCTTTTATTTTTGACGATGGAATATTTGCCGCGTGGTGCGCCGTATGGGCCTTCGGGCAGTGTTTCGACGGTCAGGTATTCACGCTGGACTTCGACGTTTGAAAAGTCGCTGTATTGTTTCATATAAAAACCTCCTCTGCATCTAGTGTGGAGGAGGTTGTGTGTTTTTATTCAGCGGATGACTTCCTGGAGAAAGTCGCGCATTTCTGATGCATCTTCTTCTGAGATCTGATAGGCATGTTCGAGGTAGCCGGGTTCATCAAGGTCGTCCTGACCCAGAATGGCGAATCGACTTCCCTGAATATCAAAGACGACTGCTTTTCCGTAGTAGCGGTCTGAATACATAATGGCAAGATCAAAGCGCTGGTTTTCGCCCATAAAGCTGACAAATCGCGTTTTGGTTTCTTCTGTATCATCATAAAGGTAAAAACGTTCGTTCATAATAAAACCTCCAGTGGCAGAATTCTGTTTCCATTATACCGATTAACAGTCCGCATGCCAAAGTTCGCCGTTTTATATGGTACACTAGGAGTATAAGTTGTAAAATGGAGCGTGAGAAAAATGTATTTTGTTGACCGCGAGACGATTCATGCGACGCTTTCTTATATGGAGGAACAGATTGCTTTTTTTGAGGCACAGACATCCTGGTCGACCCGTCTTTCAGAGCTTGCGCTTGAGCGCTGTACCCACGTAATTATTGAATCCATCATTGATGTTGGGAATTCGATGATTGACGGGTTTATTATGAGAGATCCGGGCAGTTATGAGGATATTATTGAGATTTTAGAGGATGAGAAAGTCATCACACCTGACATGAAGCCTCCACTTGTAAAGGTCATTCAGCTGAGGAAGCTGCTCGTACAGGAGTTTACAACCCTGTCACACAGTCACCTTGAGGAGACCTTGAGAAATCATCTATCTGAACTTCAGGCGTTTGCACCAGCTGTACGCGATTATCTGACAAATGAGCTTGGCCCCGTTTCAGCATTTAGAAATTAAGCTAAAAAGGGCTCTATTCCGACTGGGATAGGTTCTTTTTTATGGATTGAAAGGAAGTAGACAATGAAGCAGTATAAAGGATATTTAATTGATCTTGATGGAACAATGTACAGAGGGACGGAAGCGATTCCGGAAGCTGTTGATTTTGTGAAAAAATTGAAGGATAAAGGCATTCCTTATTTATTTGTAACGAATAATTCTTCAAAAACACAGGAGCAGGTTGCAGCTCACTTAAAAGGTTTTGATGTACCCGCTGAGCCGGAGCAGGTATTTACGACATCATTAGCTACAGCCTCCGTTATTTCCCGGGAAAAGTCGGATGCATCTGTCTATGTGATTGGCGGAGACGGTATTCGCCAAGCGCTGACAGACAAGGGTTTGACGATTAAAGACGAAAATCCTGATTACGTTGTAGTCGGGCTTGACCGGGAAATTACGTATGAAAAACTGGCGCTCGGCTGCCTGGCTGTCAGAGGCGGCGCGAAATTTATTTCTACAAATGGAGATATTGCGATCCCGACTGAACGCGGTCTCCTTCCAGGTAACGGATCACTGACTTCGGTGATTGCTGTTTCTACTCAAACGGAACCGATGTTTATCGGTAAGCCTGAAGCTGTCATTATGGAACAGGCACTTCATGTACTTGGACTGCCTAAAGAAGAAGTCGTGATGGTGGGAGACAATTATGATACAGACATTCAGGCAGGCTTCAATACCGGCATGGACACATTGATGGTTCATACAGGCGTTTCACCTAAAAGCCTGCTGGAAACGAAAGAACTTCAGCCTACTTACTCAATCAACTCATTAGCAGAATGGAACATCATCTGACTTAACAGCGAGGAGTGTATGACATGAAAAAGATTTATATTACCCGTAAAATTGATGATCAGGTGATTGATCAATTAAAGGAGCGATTTGATGTACAGGTTTGGAACAAGGAAGATACGGCTGTACCGAAAGATGAATTACTTCACCAGGTAAAAGACAGTCATGCACTTCTCACGATGTTATCTGACAAAATTGATCAGGAGATTTTTGATGCGGCTCCACATTTGGAAGTAGTGGCAAACCTTGCAGTCGGATATGACAACATCGATCTCGATGCTGCAAAAAAGGCAGGCGTCATTGTTACGAATACACCTGATGTTCTGACGGATACAACAGCGGATCTGACATTTTCACTGATCATGGCTGTCGGCAGGAGAATCACGGAGGCTGCTGAGTATGTAAAGCAGGGAAAGTGGACGTCATGGTCCCCTTATCTGCTTGCGGGAACTGATATTCATCATAAGACGATCGGGATTATCGGAATGGGAAGTATTGGACAAGCCGTCGCGCAACGGGCCAAAGGATTTAATATGGATGTGCTTTATCATACGCGGTCCAGAAAATCTGAGGCGGAACAACGATTTAACGCTAAACACGTTTCTCTTGAAGAACTGCTGAAGGAATCTGATTATGTTGTGATGCTTGCTCCTTTTACAGAAGAAACAAAGCAGATGATGGGTAAGAAGGAATTTGCCTTAATGAAGAAGTCTGCGTTTTTTGTTAATGCAGGCCGTGGTACAACAGTGGACGAACAGGCGTTGATCGAAGCACTGCAAACCGGTGAAATTGCCGGAGCAGCACTTGATGTGTTTGAAAAAGAACCAATCAGTGCTGACCATCCGCTTCTCAGCATGAAAAATGTAGTCGCCATCCCGCATATCGGCAGCGCCTCCAGAGAAACACGCCTGACGATGATGAAGCTTGCATCGGATAACATTGCAGCAGTGCTTCAGGGGAAAAAGGCTTTAACTGAAGTGAAATAATAAAAGGTGGTGAACCGGGAAATTGGTTCACCACCTTTTTAAGTTTCAGTGAAAATTAAAAAGTACCCGATCAATTCCACGATTTCACTGAAAGCGCAGGAATGATCAGGCACGGTGTATTAAAATACTTGTTCTACTTCTACAACGCCAGGTACTTCTTCTAATAGAGCACGCTCAATACCAGCCTTCAGCGTGATCGTTGAACTTGGGCATGTACCACATGCGCCAAGAAGTCTCAATTTAACGATTCCATCTTCCACATCAACGAGTTCACAGTCCCCGCCATCACGAAGAAGGAATGGACGAAGTTTATCAAGTACCTCTTGAACTGAATCTTTCATTTCTACTTCTGTCATTCGAATCGACTCCCTTCCTGTCTTCTATTATAATAAGGATAACAAAAAAAATCCATTGATCTTTATCAATTGATTCTCAATGAAATGAAAGGGCTGATTTGAATGTCACAACAACCCGTTACGATCACTGTATATGGTGCTGAAACCATCTGCGCAAGCTGCGTTGGCGCACCGTCATCAAAAGAAACTTATGAGTGGCTTGAAGCCGCGATCGGGAGAAAATTCCCGGGACAAACATTTAAAATGGATTACGTCGATTTAAATACAGAGCATGAGGATCCAAAAAAAGCAGCCTTTGTCCAAAAAGTCTGGGAAGAGGATTTATTCTACCCTGTTGTACTGGTGGAGGATGAGATTGTTGGAGAAGGAAATCCAAGGTTGAAAGCGGTCTATAAAGAACTTGAGAAATATGGATTTGAAGCGGCTCCACAAGTGAAATAAAAAATCCTTACCCGCAGACCGGCGGGTAAGGATTTTTTGATTAAAGCTCTTTAAAATTCAGTCCCTTTAAAATATCCACGTCTTTCTTTTCGCATAAATAACACGTATTATGCTCATCGCGCATGACGATATGGTCATCACTCGTATTTTCATAATCCTCTGGAACCTCAACCAGGTTATATCGTTCATGGAAAGGAAGTAAAGACATATTCACCACCACCTGTAAATTAAGATGGTTTCAGTATACTGGCTTTCCAGTATTTATTAAGAAATAGTCGGCTGTGAATGTGCGATGTTCAGGAAAGGTGCTCTTTGATTGCAGATAAATGGAGACTTGCCATTTCATAATTCAAATCAATATTCGTTAATAGCTCAAAGGTAGGATCATAACTCATACTTTTTTTCAGCAGATAGAAGGTTGAAGGCCTTTCATGCTGAATTACAGACATAATTTCTGAGGTCGGGAGGGTCAGATTCTTCGTTTTTACACGCAGGAATGAGGTGATAAACTGTTTGTAAGCAAGGACATTCTCGTTTCGATCGGGACACGTTCGTAACAGTTTGTCAAAACGGATAAGCGCTTCTTTTAACTCAGGCTCAGTATAATTCATCTTTTTCACCATCCTATTTAGGGTATATAGTTTTAATTTTATTTTTATTTTAGGTCAATATACTTAATTTTAATTCCCTCAGTTTGTTAAAATAAAACTCATTTTGTATATTTATTCTCTATTAATGATAAAAACTTTTACGGGAAGTGATTTTTAAAACCGGTCCGGACTCATCCTACGCTTTCAGTGACTATTTGATGAGCTTATTAAAAATATCGTGAGCTTAGAGACAAATAAAAACACGCTCAAAAGGAGTGAGCGTGTTTTGTTATAATTAACCATTATGATATTTATACATCCACAGCACGCCTGATTTTAAGAGGCGGGCGATGCGGCCTGTGATGGTCCGGTCGGCAAGATAGGCAAAGCCTTGTTTCTTTCCGAGAGATCCCATAAAGCCTTTGAGTTTGATCTTTGGCATTTCTGCTGGCAATGTGCCGCCTTTCCAGCGTGTGAGAAGAACGTCTACAATTTGTTCAGCTTGTTCTTCCGCAAGCTGAGCACTTGGGGCAAACGGAAGGCTTGCGCAGTCTCCTACAACATAGACGTGTTCATTGTCAGGAAGGTTGTGGTATTGGGATAATACGACGCGATTCGATGAATCTTTTTCACCAGGCAGGTTACGTACTACTTCAACAGGCTGGATACCGGCTGTCCATACACACACATCAACAGGAATCGATTCTTCGTGATTGTGCAGCATGGTTGGTTCTACTTTCGTGATGTTGGATTTGCTGACAACTTCTACATTGTTGGCATCAAACCATTTTTGTACATAGTTACTCAGTCGCTGAGGGAACGCGGGCAGAATCCGTTCACCACGATCGAACAGTTTAATGGTCAGATCTGAACGGCTTTCGCGCAATTCACTTGCCAGTTCAATTCCACTCAGTCCTGCTCCAACAACACCAACCACTGATCCGGATGGAAGGTTGGAGAGCTTTTCATAGGTAGCTCTTGATTGCTGGATCGATTGAATACTGTACGTGAATTCATCTGCTCCCGGAACGTTGTGATACTTATCTTCACAGCCAAGTCCGACTATCAGATCATCGTATTCAACCTCAGATCCATCTCCAAGAATAACCTTACTGTCAACTGTGTTGATCTCAGTTACTTTTCCGTATTTTAAATGAAGGCGCTCATGCTCTGGAAAGCCAACCCGGATTTCAGTATCTGAAACGGTTCCCGCAGCAAGCGCATAATATTCTGTTTTCAGACAGTGATAAGGTGTCCGGTCGATTAATGTAATCGTTACGTCTTCTGGAAGCTTATCAGGTAACAGACGGAGTAAAACCCGCATGTTCCCATAGCCTCCACCCAATAATACTAAGTGTTTCATGAATAGCCCTCTCTTTGCAATAAACGTATAGTAAGCACTTTCAATAGGATGATTAATTCGCACATTACGTTTTATCATAACGTTTTCATTCACTAAAAAGTATAGCGGAATAGAGAACAATGTACAATCATTATAAGAGAATTCTTTCACAAACTTGTCAAAATGACAGAAGAATGGACAAGCACCAATCGTTGACGTTTTTTGAGAAAAAAGTTACATTTGACTACAGGTAGAGGTGAATATAATGAAACCAATAATAGAATTTTGTATCAGTAATCTTGCAAGTGGTTCTCAGGAGGCACTGGAGGCGCTTGAGCGGGATCCGAATCTGGATGTGATCGAGTATGGGTGTCTCGGTTATTGCGGAATTTGTGCGGCGTCGCACTTTGCACTGGTGAACGGGGATATTGTGGAGGCTGATTCGCCAAAAGAGCTGGTGGATGAGATTTATACGTATTTGGAAGAGAATCCGATGTTTTAAATGCGTTTTGATGAACGGGCCTGATGAAGGTCCGTTTTTAATTTGAAGCCGGGCTGGACTCACCCTTCGCTTTCCGCGGCCGCGCGGTGAGCCAACTTGCGCTTCGCGCTACGTTGTCTCACCTGTCGCTTCTCTGCCACAGGAGTCTTCGGGTGAGTCCAGCCCTCTAAATATGTATAACCTCTTTATATTAGGAGAGAGATAAATAAAACATCATTGGAATTATCTTCAGTTCGCAGTAGTGTATAGGTTATGGAATAAACCATTAAGTCTTTATTTTTATGTTGATAGACTCCCAAATGGTGTTGATAGCTATTATCAAGTTGTTGATACTAGCATTAAATGAGTCGATAGATGATTGGTTCCTCCTGGACATTCGTTTGCAAACATGAACTGAGAGGTTTTAACATAAAAAAATCCTCCTCCGGAATCATGAAAGAGAAGGATTGTATGCTGCTAAGATTGATATGCAGTCACTTTTAACTCGATTGCATTTGTTTTTGTTCCCGATGCGCCTGCCAGCGGTCTTTAGCCATTTTGACCATTTTCGGTTCGGTTGAGCTGTGCTGTTTTTCAATGATTTTTGAGAAGTAGCGGGTTGCCTGATCTTCTTCGCCAAGACGAAGGGATAGTTCTGCCAGAATGTACAGAATCCGCTCTGTTGACATTTGAGTGCCTGCATAGTCTTCCTTGGAGTAGGAGTCCTGGTAATTTGCATGAGCCAGTCGCTGAAAACGTTTCTCCTGCTCGACATTACCTAATTCACGATACAGCCAGGAAAGCCTCAGGTATAATCCGGCCATGGTAATGCTTTTTTCTTTTTTGAGTGTTCCTGTATACACAGCAAGCTTGTAAGCTTTGATTGCATCCGAAATCGATCGCTCTCCAGAAAAATCCTGACCGCTCCATCGCTTTGTGATTTTGGCATCAATTTCTTCACGCGCACCGGGAGGGAAGTAAGGAGCGGAATCATCTGTAAAAGCGTATCCGCAATCGGGACAGATATGGACGTGATAAAGGCTTGGATTAATTTCAGGGTTTTCGTAGACAGGCATTAAGTCGGTATCGTGTTCCTTTACTCTGACAAAGCGGCCTCTGATTTTGGTCGTTTCAAATTGAGCCGCACATAATCCACATTTTATTTTTTTTGAGTACAAAGGTGTTAATTCCATTTTTGTCACCTCAATTAGTTAAATGATCACTTAAGATTCAATTTGGTAGTTCAAGATACTTATTATTATACCCCTTTAATAGGTCTTTAGAAACCATATTTGCAATTCTTTCGCAAGTTGAAATGGTTGAGGAGAATACCCGGACACGCTATACTTAAATCAGCGATAAACGTAGGAGGTGCTGAAATGGCAAACGTGATTAAATTATCAGAAGCTGCAGCGCTTCAGGTAAAAGATATGATGGAGCAGGCTGAAGAGCAGAATGCCTTTTTAAGAGTTGCCGTTAAAGGCGGCGGTTGCAGTGGATTATCTTATGGCATGGGATTTGAGCATGAAGTAACAGATGAGGATCAGCAGGAAGCTCATCATGGAATCACTGTACTGATCAAGAAAGAAGATGCGCCGATTTTAAATGGAACGGAGATCGATTATAAGCAGTCATTAATGGGTGGAGGATTTACAATTGAGAATCCGAACGCCATTGCATCATGCGGCTGCGGATCATCTTTCAGAACCGCAACCAAGGCAGGAACGCCTGAAAACTGTTAAACAAAAACCCTATCCTTGCTGAGGATGGGTTTTTCTTTTGAATATCATTAGTCTAATGAATGATCATATCATTTGTTGGAACCTGCTTATTAATAAATGAAATTTATTATTTATGGCATTCTAAAATACTTTCAGTCCGACTTAAAATGAACTACTTATGAATTTACATAATTAGTGCCGGGTCATTCCGTAGACTCCTGCGGCAGAGAAGCGACAGGTGAGACAGCGTAATGCGGAGCATTAGCTGGCTCACCGCGCGGCCTTGGAAAAGCGGAGGCGACTCGTCCAGCCCCGACAAGCATAAGGCGAAGATGAAAAGAGGGTTGCCTTATACCCTCGTTCAGCTTTGACTTATGACCTCGAGGGGCTAGTCGCCGGAGCTAGACAAAGGAAAGCGAAGGAATGACCCGGCACGGTTAATATATAGTAAAACCCTATCCAAATCCAAAATCCGAATAGGGTTTTACTTTTAAATAGAAGAAAGTGCTTGATCAATCGGATGTTCACCATTCACCATCTCAAATGATTTATTATGAAGGTTCTCATATAAAATCGCTTCAACCAATACTGTTGCCACATCTTCACGCGTAATGTCTCCGTCGTGCGAATCGAGTTTTGCGGCCGCAGTAATCGTTCCCTTAGCGCTGTCATCCGTTAATGCGCCTGGACGTACGATTGTATAATTTAAACCGCTCGCCTTCAGATGTTCATCAGCATTGTGCTTAGCTTTTAAATAATGGTGGAAGGTTTCATTATCCGCTGCGACTGAAGGGTCGTCTGCGCCGACGGAACTGAGCATAATAAATCGTTCGATTCCTTTAGCTTTGGCATAATCCACTGCTTTTTTAGCGCCTTCTTCATCTACTGACGTTGTTTTATCCATGCCTGTATTGGGACCGGATCCCGCAGCAAAAATCACTGCGTTAACATCCTCAAGTGCATAATCAAAATCCTTTTCCAGATCCGCAATGATCGGACGTGCGCCGAGCTCTTCCATTTTTGGTGCCTGCTCGGTTTTACGCACCATTGCTTTGACAAGATGCTGGTCACTTTCAGCCAGTTTTTGAACAACCATTTGTCCTGTTGTACCATTTGCTCCAATTACTAATACATGCATCGTAATCACTCTCCCAATTATTGTAGGTCCTATGTGTAACGTACCCGGATTGGGAGGGAATAAACGGATCAGCTGAACATAGACGTACTATGCATAGGCTGGACACGTGCTTTCGGATCTATGGATGCCTTGGCATTGTTAACGGCAGTTGGCGCTTCGCCAAAGCCTGCGGCAATCAGTCTGACCTTGCCATCATACGTGCAAATATCGCCCGCAGCATAAATGCCCGGTATATTAGTTTCCATTCTTGAATTGACGACAATGGAATTTTTCTCAATATCGAGATTCCACGTTTTGATCGGACCAAGACTTGAAATGAAGCCGTAATTAACAACAAGGTGATCAAGGTCAATCGTCATAGTATCCTCTTCGCGTACCTTTTGTATTGTCAGCGACTGAAGATAATCGTTCATCGTCTGATAGCCGACCGGCACATATGGCGTGACGACATTGACCGAAGAATTTTTGAGCTGCTCAACACTGTGTTCGTGTGCACGGAACGAATCCCGACGGTGAACAAGTGTTACCGTATCTGCTACAGGTTCGAGCATCAGCGCCCAATCAACTGCGGAATCCCCGCCACCAAGTAACACCACGTTTTTCCCTTTAAATTGGTCAAGGTTATCGATATAATAATGAAGATTTTTTTCTTCAAAATCATGTAATCCATCGAGGTCGAGCTTTCTTGGCTGAAACGCACCATTTCCAGCTGTAATAATGATCGTGCGTGAATAGTGAACTTCCTCATTTGTTGTTAAAATAAAGACGCCATCCTCACGCTTTTCAACATTTACAACCTCCTGACTTAAACGGATCTCCGTATCAAACCGGCTCATCTGCTCAGTCAGATTATCAACGAGCTCCTGAGCTCTTACTTTTGGAAACCCGGCTACATCATAAATATATTTATCCGGATAGAGAGCTGTCAGCTGACCACCCAGGTGCGGAAGACTTTCGATCAGTTTTACACTTGCCTGGCGCATCCCTCCGTAAAAAGCTGTGAACAACCCGACAGGACCGCCGCCGATGACCGTAATATCGTAAACAACAGTATCTTCTTTCATCACCATAATCCCTCCAAACAATCTCTCAACTTGCCTGTAGTGTATCACACACAGGCTTTTGACATGTATTCCGGTACTCCGTTCAAACATATTTCAGACTTTTGGATGAAACAGTATTGACAAAGTTTTCTGATTTCCGTTGAATAACTTGAAAATGTGACAAAAAAAGAATATGATAGTGAAAGACAAGAATTGTTACTACACGTATGATGTTCTCTTTCGTGAAGAATTTCACAATCTTTATGTTCAGGCATGCGTTGCTGCCTTAATCGCATCGTAATCTCAAATTAAAAAGGTGGAAGTGATCCAATTGAAAAGACCAACAGTGGTTGTTTTAGGAGCAGGATATGGCGGTTTATCCGTTGTCACGAAACTTCAGAAGCTAGTTAATCCGGATGATATGGATATCATTCTTGTAAACAAGAATGACTACCATTACGAAACAACATGGTTACACGAAGCATCTGCTGGTACGATGCACCATGACAAAGTACGCTACGACATCGACGGCGTTATTAACAAAGGTAAAGTAAACTTTGTAAAAGCAACAGTTGAAAACATTGATACAAAAGCACAAAAGGTTATTACTGACCGCTCTGAAATTGCGTATGACTACCTTGTAGTCGGCTTAGGATTCGAAGGCGAAACATTCGGCATTCCTGGTCTGAAGGAGCACGCATTCTCTATTGCCAACATTAAGGCAGCCCGTCAGATCCGTGACCACATCGAATATCAATTCTCAACATACAGCCTTGAAGAAACAAAAGATCCTTCAAGACTGACGATCGTAGTCGGTGGTGCTGGATTTACAGGCATCGAGTTCCTTGGTGAGCTTGCTGACCGTGTCCCTGAGCTTTGTGAAGAATATGATATCGATCCGAAAGCCGTTCGCGTTCTTTGCGTAGAGGCTGCGCCAATGGTACTGCCAGGCTTCGATAAAGAGCTTGTTGATTACGCTGTTTCTTACCTTGAAAGCAAAGGAATTGAATTCTCAATCGGCACGCCGGTTGTAGAAGCAACTCCAGAAGGCGTTAAAATCAAAAAAGGCGAAGATACTTTCGAAGAAATTAAAGCACAAACAGTTGTTTGGGCAGCGGGTGTCCGCGGAAACCCAATCATCGAAAAAGCAGGCTTTGACAACATGCGTGCACGTATCAAGGTTGATGCAGACCTTCGTGCGCCAGGTCACAACAACGTATTCATCGTTGGAGACTGCGCACTCATGATCAATCCTGAGAACGACCGTCCATACCCACCAACAGCTCAAATCGCCATGCAGCAGGGTGCTCACACAGCACACAACCTTGTCGCATTAGCAAAAGGTGACGAGCTTGAGCCATTCTCACCAGACCTTAAAGGAACAGTATGTTCTCTTGGTGAAAAAGAAGCGATTGGTGAAGTATTCGGCCGCAAAATCACAGGTAAACAGGCTGCATTCATGAAAAAGGTCATCGATAACCGTGCCCTTTACATCATCGGCGGACCTGGACTTGTATTCAAAAAAGGTAAACTTAACGTACTATAATAGATAGATCAAAAAGGGACAGCCGATCGGCTGTCCCTTTTTTGGGGGTTGCGCAGAACTGTCGATCGGACAGAAAAATTTGTCGGAACAGGCTCAATTATTGTTGTTAGCAGGATTAAATCTGTTGATTGCATTCTTAGGTTGGATCTTAATGTCGCTATCCTGACGAGAAATGTTGATAGGAGCGATGAAAATGTGAATAGCCGCTGTGTTTCTGTCGTTAGAGGCAATCTTTCCGTCGATTTGCCACTCCACCACCAGTTAACAGAAGTTCCTCCCAAAAACATTCTGTAATCCTGATTGAAATTCAACCAAAAGCATGTAAGATTGATTGTATGACCAATTCATCTTATAAAGAGGACCGGCCACACCCGGAGACTCCTGTGGCGGAAAGGGACAGGTGAAACCGACGGCGCGAAGCGCAGGCGGGTTCACCGCCCGGCCACGGAAAGCGCAGGGTGTGGCCGGTCCGGCTTCACCCATTTAAAGAGGAGGATCCCCATGAAAAGAGGCAACGTATGGCTCGGCGCAGCCGGACTCATAGAAAACAGTAAAGGCGAATGGCTCGTTGTTAAAAAGAAATACGGCGGATTAAAAGGAAAATGGTCCATCCCGGCCGGTTTTGTGGACCAGGGGGAAACAGCTGACCAGGCTGCCGTGCGGGAAGTCAGAGAAGAAACGGGCATTATCGCAGACGTGATCAAGGTAGGTGGATTCCGCAGTGGTGTTCTGAAAGAAACCATCAGTGATAACATGATCATTTTCATCATGAAAGCCCGCGACGAAAATCAGTCTTTGCAGGTCCCGGCTGAAGAAATTGAGGAAGCCGCCTGGATCCCCAAAAAAGATCTCAGAAACCATCCGGACGTCTCTTCCATGATCCCCGTCATGATTGATCATGAAGAAGCCGCTACACTCGAAATCAATCGCAATTCAGATCCTGGCGCGCAATTCGGCTACACCACGTATCATCTATTTTTCTGATACTCACTTAAACGTGTAAAAGCTTATGAGATATATAGCGGTTGTTTCCTTATTCGTTTATGAATGATTTTTGACATTGAATGTGAACATTCCATGAAATTTATACAACCTTCTAAATTTTCTGATAATTAAAGAAAAAGGGCGTTTGGAGGTTATGTATTCGCTTACATGGGCTTTTTTCGCTGATTTTGCTGCTTTTCAGTCATGAACAGCCCGTGCTATAGTACTCTCAACACAACACAAGAGAGGGTGCTTCCCATGAAAAAACGTTCAAATAAAACGTGCGACTACTGTTCAGGTCAAGGTTATTTTCAGCTTCGTCTCGGCGGATCTGAAACTTGCCCGAGCTGTGGCGGTAACGGTAAAAAATAAAGAAAAGTGGATGCATCGCGCATCCGCTTTTTATTTTGAATATGTTTTCTAAAACATCATTGGATTTTTAATATAACCGATTAGTCAAAGTAAACTTCATTAGTGCCTGGTCATTCCGTAGTCGCCTCAGCTAGACAAAGTAAAGCGAAGAAATGACACGGCACGATTTTCAACATATGCAAACTAAAGAGAAGTAACTCCATTCATTTGTGTCATCTAATCGAACCTTCCACATGCAGCATTGCACCCGTGTAGGAAATAAGGTACACTGTTTTAGTGAATGTGGAGGTGTCTCTTTTTGGAATCATTTGGATTGGCTGAATTATTAATTTCAATGCTGTTGTTTCTGGTCCTGTTTTTCGGGATTGGATTTCTTTTAAATATGCTTCTGCGCATGACCTGGATCATGGCAGTGATTTATCCGGTTATTACCATTTTAATTGTCGATGAAGTTCGCTTTATCGAATATTTCCGTGCGCCTGGAGAATCTTTTACAGCACTTGGTGACCGATTTACCTCGCTGGCAACAGCGGACATTTTAATATTATCAAGCGGTATGGCTGGAGCGATCATTGCAGGACTTGTGATGATGTGGCTTCGTAAGCAGGGTTACCGAATGTTCTAAAAGCTCCCCGGGATACGAGGAGCTTTTTTAATTGTCAGTCAATTTGGATTTTTCTTGATGAGCTCACTTCTGTCAGATCTTTTTCCAGGCATATATCATGTTTCCAAAAAATAAAATGATTAAAGTGTGGAAACGTGGGGAAAAGGACACATTGGAAGGAGTGGAAGTAGTGAAAGTTAATATAAATCTGTTTAGAAGCGCTGCTTTTGTATTATTAGCAGGGGTAATCTCCTTGTTATTTGTGAATGATACAAAGGCAGCCTATGAATCTTCCTGGAGGATTGAACCTCCGGAATATATTGCAGAGGCACAGCTGCCGCTTGTTGAAGATCTGCGTCTTTTGGAAAACCGGACGGTATCACTTGAGTCAAAAAGGCTGGTTCAGAATGATACAGCTTCAACGTTTATCGCGTCAAAGCTTGCTTCATCTGAGGACAAGGTGATCCCGCGACACGTAAAGGACAACCCTAAAAAGGTTGTTACTGCAACGGGTTATACAGCCGGTGAGGAATCTACGGGTAAAAATCCCGGAGATCCGCTTTATGGTATTACGTTTTCAGGTGTTGAGGTAACACGAGATCACTATTCTACCATTGCAGCTGACCCGAAAGTATTCCCGATTGGATCGATTTTATATATTCCCGGCTATGGCTATGGCGTTGTAGCGGATACAGGCAGCGCAATTAAAGGTAATATTATTGATCTGTATTATGATACTGTAGATGAAGTATTTAATGAGTGGGGTAAGCAGAAGGTTGAAGTCTATGTGTTAAAAGAAGGCGATGGAACCTTTACCGAAGAGGAACTTCATAAATTGAATCAGGGTGCCTGACTGAAAAGAGCCGGAAACCGTTCAAATATTGAAAGGTTTCCGGCTCTTTTATTTTTTAATAAGGAGATTCTAGATGGTCGTAAGCTTCCGGATGTAACAGCTTACCCAGTTTAATTAAACCTTCTATCAAACGTGGTGATGGCCGGCAGTATAATTCTTCTTCAAGAATATGAATGCGGTTCTCTTTTACCGCATCCAGTTCTGATGAACCGGGGCGTTTTTTGATAACGGCAGGATTTACACGGCTTGTCTGAACACCTACCCATGCCAGGCAGATATGGTCAGGGTTGCGAAGACACACGTCATTCCAGTCGGTCTGCACACTTGCCAGCCCCACATCCTGAAACACATTACTGGCACCTGCCAGCTCACTGATCTCGGTCAGCCAGTTGACGCTGCCTGGTGTGAAAATCGGATTTGGCCACCACTCCCAATAAAGTGAGGGCTTTTCAGTAAGCTGTGCGCTGATCCTTTTACATTCGGTTAATACATCTTCTATATCCTGACACACCTTCAATGCACGCTCCTCTGCTCCGGTCAGCTTGCCCAGTGTCAGAAGGTCTTCTTTCATATCAGCTATGCTCTGAGGGTTGAAAATCGTATGGGGAATCCCCCTGCGATCAAGCTCCTCAATATTCTTTTCCATGCCCGGGACACTCAGCGAAGATAATACGAGATCAGGCTGAAGCGATTCTACCAGATCAATATTGATAGACAGATCCGGTCCAAGCTTCGGGAGCGTTCGAACCGATTCCGGAAAATCAGAATAGTCATCGACTGCGATTAATGATTCTGTCAGTCCAAGTGCTTCCACCAGTTCAGTATTACTCGGACAAAGTGAAACGATTTTCATGAGCCAGGCACGTCCTTTTTACAGTGATAATAAATAATGAAGCAGCAGTGTCAGAAGAATTCCCGTTAAACCCCCGAAGAAAACCTCAATCGGCTTATGTCCAAGAAGTGTTTTTAATTCTTTTCTCTTTTCCTCTTCATCTTTTTTCTGCCAGCCTTTTGCCTCTGATACGAGCTTGTTGAAATCTCTCATCAGCTGGTTAATCACGGCTGCCTGCTCTCCAGCCTGAAAGCGCACACCGGTTGCATCAAACATCGTGATAATTGCAAAAACAGTGGCCAGGGCGAAGATAGGCGAAGCAAGACCTGATTCAAGTGCAATTCCAGTCGCAAGTGCGGTAACGGCAGCAGAGTGAGAGCTCGGCATACCGCCAGTTGATGTGACAAGTGACCAGTCCACCTTGCGTGAAGCAATGAATTGGATCGGCACCTTGACGACCTGGGCAAATATAATAGCGAATAAGGATGCCCAGAGGGGGAAGTTAGTGAAGATTTCCATGAAGTGTTTCATTCCTCTCTAGCGGCCGGAATCGACAGTTTTGTTGAAATTATAACACATTTTAAAGCTTTGCCGGACAATGGTTCACACGTTATTCGAAATAAACAGATATTTAACGTATACTTAACAATGGAGGTGTTTTTTAATGAAATGGACAATACATAATACAGAAGAAGTTTTAAACACACAGCACGATTATCTGCTGACTGCGGTCTGGAACCGCCCGACGGTTGAGGGATTTACAAAAGAGCTTGATCAGGCTCTTGAAGGTAAATTAACTGACCTCATTAAAGAAGGGGACATCGAGACAAAAAAGAAAGCCGTTTCTTTTCTCCCGACACTTGGTTCGCTTGAATCTAAACGGGTTGTGTTTTTAGGTCTTGGTAAAGAAAATAAGCTGACGTTTGATTTATTACGGGAAGCGTTTGGATCACTTGCGAAAGAGCTGAAAAAGAAAAAGGTCAATACGCTTGCGATCGCACTTGATTCATTTACAACGGATGAAGTGGATGCTACGGATGCAGCTCAGGCTTTATCAGAAGGTCTGATCCTTGGTGGATATGAATTTGAAGGATATAAAAAGAAGCCAAATGTAGCGGATGTAAGGCTTGAAAACATCACGATTTATTCCAATCACGATGCTCAGGAATTACAGGCGGCGCTGGAAGTTGGAGAAGCAATGGCAATCGGGACAAACGAAGCCCGTACACTTGTCAATATGCCGTCCAATCTATTAACCGCAGTCAAAATGGCGGAGTACGCACAGGAGCTTGCGGACCGCCACGGCTTTGAGGCAGAGATTCTTGGCAAAGAGGAAATTGAATCACTTGGAATGGGTGCGCTTTTAGCGGTGAATCAGGGCTCTGAAATCCCGCCGAGAATGATTGTTCTGAAGCATAAAGGAAAAGAAGAGTGGAAAGACGTACTTGCCCTTGTCGGAAAAGGAATTACGTTTGATACAGGCGGCTATTCAATCAAACCGAAGGATGGCATTGTCGGCATGAAGGCAGATATGGGTGGAGCGGCAGCCGTTCTTGGTGCAATGGAGATCATTGGCCGTCTGCAGCCTGAGCAGAACGTGATGGCTGTCATTGCTGCAACAGATAATATGGTCAGCCATACCGCATTTAAACCGGATGATGTCATTACGTCCCTCAGCGGAAAAACGATCGAAATTCTGAATACGGACGCTGAAGGCAGGCTTGTGCTTGCAGATGCCGTCACGTATGCAAAACAGCATGGAGCCGATTATCTCGTTGATGTTGCGACACTTACAGGCGGTGTCATCGTAGCGCTCGGTCTTGATAAGACAGGGGCACTGACCAATAATGAGCCTTTCTTTGAAAAGGTGCTGGAAGCGTCTGCTGAGGCGGGAGAGTTTATCTGGCAGCTGCCGTACACTGAAGGAGATCGCAAGCGTGTTCGCAACAGTCCGGTCGCTGATTTGAATAATTCACCAGGCCGTGATGGGCATGCGTTGTTTGCAGGCGCGTTTATCGGGGAGTTCACAGAAGGAACACCGTGGGTTCACCTTGATATTGCCGGAACAGCAACAACAAAAGCGCCACATTCATTAGGGCCGGCCGGAGCGACGGGTGTCATGGCCAGAACGCTGGCGTTACTGACGGAGCAGTTTTTGTTAGATAACGAATAATCAAGTTGAAAGGCCGGGACACATGTTTTGTGTTCCGGCTTTTTTAATTTGGCGGATCGTAAGCGTGCCGGTCCATTCTTTAAAATTTTCACGCAAATTAGACTTTCTGTTGAAGCGTTGACAGATAAACCTTGAGTTGGTATGGTTTTAAAGGTGTTTTAATACGTTACCTGTTTAGCAGAGTAAAGAACTTATCGTTAGAGGAGATTTTATACATGAATGCTGTTATTATAGCGGTTTTAGTTATGCTTATTTTAAGTCTCCTTCGTGTAAATGTAGTGATTGCGCTGATTGCCGGTGCGGCAGTCGGTGGACTTGCAGGCGGTTTATCCGTTGAAGAGACAGTTGCTGTATTTTCAGAAGGAGTTGGTGGCGGTGCGAATATTGCCCTGAGCTATGCATTACTCGGTGGCTTTGCCGTAGCGATTTCTTATACAGGTTTACCTAAACTGATGGTGGATAAGATTATCAAGATGGTCAGCAGGAAAGGAGAAGCACGTGAACAGGTTCTGCCAAGAGTTTTAATCATTCTGGCGATTCTGTTCATCTCATGTCTATCTCAAAATGTTGTTCCAGTGCATATTGCTTTTATCCCGTTATTAATTCCACCATTATTACTTGTTATGAATGAGTTAGGCATTGACCGCCGACTCATTGCAACAGTGATTACATTCGGATTAACGGCACCATACATTTTGCTGCCATATGGGTTTGGACAAATATTCCATGATACAATTGCTACAAATATGGAACTGAGCGGTCTTGCGATTAATATGAGTGATATTCCTTTTGCGATGCTCATCCCGACTTCAGGCATGGTACTTGGTTTACTGATTGCAATCTTTTTCAGCTACCGGAAGCCTCGTGAATATCGTAACCGCAAAATATCAGCTGCTGATGAAATGTCTAATAAGGTCATTTCCACAAAGGATCTAATCGTTACGATTATCGCAATCATTGCAGCACTTGTGATTCAGTCTATCTTCCAGTCTATGGTCTTCAGTGCAGTGGTCGGGCTTGTGATTCTGTTTATCTCAGGAACAGTTAAATTATCTGATCAGGATCAGCTGATGATTGATGGAATGAAGATGATGGCCTTTATTGGATTTGTCATGATTTCCGCCAACGGTTTTGCCGAAGTAATCGGTGAAACAGGAGCAGTTGACAGCCTTGTAAACAGTACATCTGATGTGATTGGTGACAATAAAGCACTGGCTGCACTATTAATGCTGGTTGTCGGTCTTGTCGTGACGATGGGGATCGGATCCTCGTTTGCGACCGTTCCGATTATTGCTGTTCTATTTGTACCGCTGTCGCTGGAGCTTGGATTCAGCCCGCTCGCTACAATTGCTTTGATCGGAACAGCTGGTGCGCTTGGAGATGCTGGGTCACCGGCCTCAGACAGTACGCTTGGGCCAACAGCAGGTTTGAATGCGGATGGTCAGCACAATCATATTTGGGATACGTGTGTTCCAACCTTTATCCACTACAACATTCCGCTGATTATATTCGGCTGGATTGCAGCAATGGTATTATAAAAATCAAACGGCTTCCTGGAGGATCAGGGAGCCGTTTTTATGTGGAAAACCTGATATTATGAATAGTCATTCATGTTTTTCTTGCGTCACTCACAAAAATACGTCACGATAAGATCAGGAGGCGATGAAATGGATCAGAAAAATTGGGCGCAGCATACGCTGATGGATGCTTTAGGCATCGAAATGAAGGAAGTAGGAAAGGGCAAAGTCATTGCGGAAATGCCGGTAGACGGAAGAACCCATCAGCCGTTTGGATTTTTACACGGTGGAGCATCTGTGGCACTTGCAGAAACAGTAGCGAGTGTCGGTTCAGCCGCGCTTGTGGATCTTGAACATAACCATTGCTTTGGCCTCGAGATTAATGCCAATCATATTAAAGCAAAAAGGGATGGCGTTGTTACGGCAATTGCAGAGGTCATACATAGCGGAAAATCAACGATGGTCTGGAGTATCAGAATTGTGGATGAGGAAGGAGATCTGATCTGCATTTCCAGATGTACGGTTGCAGTCGTACCAAAAAAGAAGTAACGTTTACTTTTTCTGTTTAGTGGAAAATATCCACTAAACGAAAGGGTGGTGCTTGACCAATGCCATGGAATAAAAACGATTATCCTGATTCATGGAAAAATCTTGAGCCGGCTGTACGTAACAAAGCGATTGAGATTGGGAATGCGCTGGTTGAAGAAGAGGGATATGAAGAAGGCCGTGCCATCGCCATTGCAACGGACCGTGCCAAAAAATCCATCCAGCAGGGTGACCAGGATACGTATGAGATCAGACCGCATGAAGATGGATGGCAGCTGATCAAAGAGGGTTCTCATAAAGCGATTTATAAGGAAGAAACAAAGTCTGCGCTTGAAGACAAAGCCAAATCTTATGTGACAGACCATAATGGTATACTCAAAGTATTGAAAGCGGATGGATCCGTTGAACAGACTTTGTATAAAACATAAAAAACATCCCGGGAGCGATCCCGGGATGTTTTTACTTTCTACTTTTCGCTTTTTCATGTTTCTCTTTATCAGCAAGATCATCTACGACGGTTTCGGGTGCCGGTTTTACTCCCATATTATACGCTGCACGGGCAATTAAATGACCGCCAACCGGAGCGGTGATCAGGACAAAGAAAATACCCAGTACAATTCTTGAATTGAACATACCATCCTCTGTCAGAAAGAAGATAAGCGTTCCGATTAAGATACACATGACCCCAAGTGTTGCGCTTTTAGATGCAGCATGCGTTCTTGTATAAAGGTCAGGTAACCTGATCAGCCCGATTGCCGTCACAACTGAAAAAAACGCACCGATCAGGATAAAGCCCGCTACGAAATATTCACTTATGTCGTTCACGGTCCACAATCGCTCCTTTCTCTAGATATTTGGAGAAAGCAACGGTGCCGATAAAGGCAAGAATACCAAGCAGCAAAATGACTTCCAAGAAGACACTTGAATCAAGCAGCATCGAAAACAGACCAGTCATGGCAATCAGACTGATGCCAAGAGAATCCAGTGCAACCACGCGGTCAGCTGCAGAAGGTCCTTTGACTACACGTATTACGATTCCGATCATGCTTGCTGCAACACCAACAAGCGCGATATAAATAGCAATAGTCAGCATCAGCGGCTCACCTCCATGATTGCTTTCTCAAAGCCTTTTTTAATCGATTCAACAGTTCCTTTTATATCGGTTGCATTTAAAGCGTGAATATAGAGTGTACTGTTATCATCACTGACATCAACAACCAGTGTACCTGGGGTTAATGTTATCAGCAGGGAGAGAAGAGTTACTTCCCATTCTCTTTCAAGCTTTGTATCATACTTAAATATACCGGGTTTTAAATCAAGTTTCGGCCTGAGAACGATAACCAGAACCTCAATATTTGCTTTGATCAATTCAATAACAAAAAGGATTGTCAGTTTTATTACTGCCCATACCCTGATCAAATAGACTCTATCCTTAAAGAATCGTCGCATAGCAAGAATCACCAGAATACCTAGGAAGTATCCAATGATAAAGCTGGATAACGTGAAAGAGCTCGTCAGGAACATCCAGAGGAACGCTAAAAAGAAATTTAATAATACTTGAAATGCCATATCACATTACTCCTTTAATACTGCTTCAATATAGATTGCAGGATCGATGAGTGGTTCTACCGCCATGGTAATAAACGGGCGTATTGCTTCTGTTCCGACGCCATAGAAAATGGCGATCAGAACAAGTGCAGCCGCCGGGACCCATAGACGATTTGCCAATTTGGCTTTTGCCCCGTGATACGCTTTTGGTGTTCCCCAGAAGCCATTCATGAAAATCTTCATGGCTGAATATAAAACGAGCAGACTTGAAATGAGGACAAGTAGTGGTCCTACAATATCTCCAGCTTCAAATCCTCCCTGAACAATCAGCAGCTTCCCGATAAATCCGCTTAAAGGAGGTATTCCTGCAAGCGCCAGTGCAGCAACAAAATAGGTCCAGCCGATTCTTGGGTAATCGCGTATCATTCCCCCCATGTCCTTCAGGTGGCTGGATCCTGCGATTGCGATCATAATACCGACAAGCAGGAAGAGTGCGGCTTTAATCACCATATCATGCAGCAGATAGAAGACTGCACCTTCAAGTGAAGCTGGTGTCATGGCTGCTACTCCATAGAGGATGACACCGACTGCCACGACAATGTTGTAAATAATAATCGTTTTGACTTCCCTGTATGCTACAGCACCTATAACGCCAACAACAATACTTAACAGCGCCAGGACTCCTAATATTTCATGCGTATATCCCGTGTCCTGTGTGAAAAACAGCGTATACGTTCTCAGAATAGAGTAGACACCGACTTTTGTTAAAAGAGCACCAAATAAAGCGAGCACCGGAATAGGCGGGGCACTGTAAGAGCCGGGTAGCCAGAAATAAAGTGGTACAATTGCGCCTTTTAGACCAAATACTAAAAGAAAGAAAATCGCAATGACCGTTATAATACCTGAATTTCCAAGTTCGCTGATGCGCTGGGAAATATCAGCCATGTTCAGTGAACCGACAACAGCGTACAAGTATGCTACTGCTGTTACAAATAATGCTGAGGAAATGACGTTGATCAGCACATATTTAATGGATTCACGAAGCTGAGCTTTCTTACCACCTAAAACAATTAAGAGGTAAGAAGAAATCAGAAATACTTCAAAAAATACGAACAGGTTGAAAATATCGCCTGTTGTAAAAGCCCCATTAATTCCTACAAGGAGAAACATCACACCGATATAGAAAAAGAAGCTTTCATACTTATCATCCATATAAATCATTGCATACCAGACAACAAAGAAGGTCAGAATGCTTGACGTTAATACAAGTAATACAGATAGCATATCTGAAACCAGTGTGATCCCATATGGCGCAGGCCAGCTGCCCAGATTTAAGGTTTGGATGCCATTCGCTTTCACCTCAGCAGCTAAAACGATGGATGCAACAATGGTTGCACCGATCGCGGTCAGTGAGATGAATCGCTGTGCTTTAATACGCTTCGGGAAAAACATTAAAATCACAGCGGTTAAAAGCGGAATGAGAATCGGCAATAGCGGTAAGTTAATCATTTGATTCATTCCCTTTCATTTCTTCCATATTGTCAGTACCAAGATCCTGATAAGCACGGTAGGCAAGTACCAGGAAAAATGCTGTTACCCCGAAGCTGATAACAATCGCTGTCAGTACAAGTGCCTGTGGAAGAGGATCTGTATAAGAAGTCACGCCATCCTTTAGCACAGGTGCAGCACCAGTTTTAAGCCCGCTCATTGTAAGGATCAGCAAGTGCGCGCCATGACTGAGCAATCCTGTACCGATAATAACCCGCAATAGACTTTTCGAAAGAATTAAATATACGGCTGATGTGAATAACACACCAATCACAATCGACATTAAAATTTCCATTATTCGCTCTCTCCAATCGTTTGAATAATGGTCATTGTTATACCAATTACAACCAGATACACTCCCGTATCAAACAAAACGGCTGTATGCAGAGACGTTTTCCCTAATAACGGAAGATCAAAGTAATCATATGCATGTGTCAAAAACGGTTCATTGAATAACAATGCCCCTGCACTTGTTAAAACGGCAATCAGTAAACCTGCTGCTGTCATGACCTGATAATTAAAAGGCAGGACTTTATTTAACGTTTTAACATCATAGGCGAGCAATAATAAAACGAGTGCAGCTGCAGTCATCAATCCGCCGATAAAACCTCCTCCGGGCGTGTAATGTCCGGCAAAGAATAAGTTGATGGAGAATAAAATGATGATAAATGAAATGACTGTTGTAACGGTTTGTAAGATGACATCATTTGGTTTCTTCATCCTTTTTGCCTCCTTACTCCACGGAAGTGAACCATTGCATAAATGCCCAGAGCGGCAATTCCAAGTACACAGATTTCGAACAATGTATCAAAGCCCCGGAAGTCAACAAGGATGACGTTAACCATGTTTCCGCCGGCAGCAAGCTTATACACATTATCAATATGATACTGCGAAATAGATTCAAATACAGAGCTGTTACTGTAAGCAGAAATGGCAATCAGGGTGATGGTTACACCGACAAGAATCGAAATGACTGCATTTCCAAGTCGGAAGCCCATACGTTCTTCCTTCCGGCTGATTTCCGGTAAATGATAGAAACACAGCAGGAACAATGCAACTGATACAGTCTCAATCACGAGTTGTGTTAACGCCAGATCCGGTGCTCTGAAGAATACAAAGAATAATGCAACAGAGTAACCGACTGCACCTAACGCAACAATCGACGTCAGTCTGGATTTAGCAAATAGAATCGTAATGGCAGATGCAAGCATCACAACAGCCAAAATGACTTCATAAATCCGGATCTCCGCAAGGTTGGACGTATCAATTGAAAATGCATCGCGCACGACTAGCGTTGATAGCAAAATGGCGACAAAAAATCCGAAAATATAAAGCAGATAGGTTCTCATATAACCTGTCATAACGCCTTCAGTCAGCCTGAAGCTTCCGGACTCCCCTTTTTCAAGCCCGCGGTCATACACACCATTGATTGTAAACTGTTCAGGAATCCGGTTATAAATACCTTGCCATTTGCCAAGCGTGGCGTACAACAGTGTACCGAACAGCACAATCCCGAGCGTCATAAAAAGTTCAGGTGTAAATCCGTGCCAGAAATAAATGTTTACGTATACCTCCTGGCCCGATTCAACAAGGCTTGGCAGAATAGCCTCTACAGCAGGTTTAATCATACTTTTTGACAGCAGATTCGGGAAAAATCCGAATACAACCACCAGTGCGCCAAGGACGATTGGTGAAATGAGCATTCCGATTGGCGCTTCGTGAGGCTTCTTTGGAAGCTTATCAAGCTGAAGTTTGCCAAGGAACGTCTTAAACAGCAACATAATGCTGTAGATAAACGTGAACACACTTGCAATCCAGGCAATAACAGGGAATAAAATGCCCCATGTATCCATGGAGAACAAATTAAATTCAAGAATTTCAAGTGTGGCAAGCAGGAACATTTCCTTACTCAGGAAACCGTTGAACGGCGGTAATCCTGCCATCGAAAATGTGCCAATTAATGCAATGGTAAATGTAATCGGCATCAGATTCACGAGTCCACCGAGATTTCGAATATCACGTGTACCGGTTTCGTGATCCACAATACCTGCCACCATGAACAGGCTTCCTTTAAAGGTTGCGTGATTGATCAGGTGGAATACGGCGGCAATCGTTGCACCCATATAAATATTCTCATCCAGCTGATCAAAATGCAGAGCAGCAGCACCAAGGCCGAGCAGTGACATAATTAAACCGAGCTGTGAAATAGTCGAGAATGCAAGAATTCCTTTTAAGTCTGTCTGTTTAACTGCATTAAAGGAACCCCAGAACAGGGTGAAAAGTCCGAACCCTGCAACAAGCCAGAGCCAGATACCTGACTCTGCAAATACCGGACTCATGCGGGCAACAAGATAAATCCCCGCTTTAACCATCGTTGCAGAGTGAAGATAAGCCGATACAGGTGTAGGTGCTTCCATGGCATCCGGAAGCCACACGTGAAACGGAAATTGTGCTGATTTTGTAAATGCTCCGAGTAAAATCAGAAGCATGGCTGGGATAAACATTGGATCCTGCATGAGTGATCCTGACATACCGATTAATTCCTGGATGCTGAAGGTTCCACTCATAATATAGAGAAGAACAATCCCTCCAAGCATGGAAAGTCCTCCGAAAACGGTGATCAGCATTGATTTTTGAGCCCCGTATCTCGAACGCTCTTTATCGTACCAGTAACCGATCAGGAGGAATGAGGAAATTGAAGTGAACTCCCAGAACATATACAGGACGATCAGGTTGTCAGATAAAACGACACCAAGCATCGCACCCATGAACATGAGTAAATAAACATAAAAATTATGGAGTGCTTCTTTTTCTTTAGCAAGATAATAGATCGAATAGAGAACGACCAATGAGCCGATCCCCGTAATTAGCAGGGCAAACAAAAGCCCCAGACCATCAACATGAGCATTGAAATTGATCCCAAGTGATGGTATCCATTCAAACGTCTTTGAAACGGTCTGCCCCCCACTCGTCACCGGCAGGTACTGAATGAAATAAATAAACAGCGCCAGCGGCACAAGCAGAACGAACCATCCGGTATGAATATTCCGGAATCCCTTAAACAAAAAAGGGATGAAGACTGCCGCAATAAATGGCAGTACGATGGCAATATGAAGCAGCGACAAAGAAAATCCCTCCCTTGAACATTTATCACAATCACAATTGGCATTTAAATAAGGACTGTATTTGTATACATCCAGCCGTGCATACCCAGTCCTTTGTGACATGATCATTTTTTATACGTATAGCAAAAGTATAACGTAAAATGACGGTCTGTGCATAATGTAACACTTACGGTTACAGGCTTTATCAAAAACTATATATAGGTAGAAACGGGTATAAATAACCGAAAAAATTTTATAAGTGGTGTCGAAATTTGTTGCCTGATGAAAAGAATTTCAAGCTTTTATCGGGAGGACCTTCCAAAAAAATCATGAAAGGATTATGATTAAAAGAGAAATTTGGCTGGGAGCGTAATAAATGAAAAATACATATCTTACTGGATATTTACCGTTATTTTCAATCTTACTGTTCAGTCTCTCTTTCTCTGTTTATGGAGTGGGAGTGCTGACGGAATTATTTAAAGGGATCGGCATTTACGCAGGAATGAGGGAGTTCCTGTCAGAACTTGAACTGAAGCTGTTTGTCCTGATTCTTTTAATGATTATTTGTTTTATGATTTTAGCAGCGTTAAAACTGATAGCTGAAACCATCAATGAAGTGTCGCTGCTGTTTTTCTCCCGTGATAAAGAAGGGGAGGCATTGACGAAGGTTCGTGCGGGTTCACTCATTTATTTTTTCGGATCACTGGCGACGATCGTCAGCCTGCAGTCAATCGTGGGCCTGCTGATCATCTTCGCCCTGACTTCCGTCGTGTATTTCATGTATTTTGTGATTAAAGTCAGCTCAACCTTAAGCGCCGGCGGGACGATCGGAGTTATCCTATTCGAGATCGTCACATGGTCAGCGCTTGTGTCAGCAGTATTTTACGTAGTCTTAAGTCTTTACAACGGACTGCTCGGCAGCTTACCGATCCTGGAGCAGATATAAAAAAGGCGTTACACAAATTGTGTAACGCCTTTTTTGTTAGAATAAGGAAGTGGATAAGTCAGCGTATACACGGATTTTTCATTGCTATCAACAGGACTTTCTAGCCTACCGATAACACTACCTACTCTATCAACGTTTTAATTTCCCGTTACAATTGTTAAAAATGCTAATAGTGCCTGGTCATTCCGTAGACTCCTGCGGCAGTGAAGCGACAGGTGAGACAGCGTAGTGCGGAGCACTAGCTGGCTCACCGCGCGGCCGCGGAAAAGCGCGGAGGCGACTCGTCCAGCCCCGACAAGCATAAGGCGAAGATGAAAAGAGGACTGACCTTCGTCCTCGTTCATCTTTGACTTATGACCTCGAGGGGCTAGTCGCCGCAGCTAGACAATGGAAAGCGAAGGAATGGCCAGGCACGGTTTCTGAAATCCAAGTTTATTACACATAAACTAAGCGGAGATCATCGATTAATATCCTTCCAAATCAAATGGGCAGGGCGGTCGAGTTCGATGGACTGCATGTTTTTCGGTAAATCATGACCCACCCATACACCACTTGTGTACTCATTCGTTAACCCGACGGTCCAATAATCAAAGTATTCATTGGTTGTGCCTGTCTTGATCCCGATATATGGCTTCTCCAGATAGGCAGGGGACCCGGTTCCGGATCTGGCAGCTGTTGCGAGGAGCTCACGCATTTTAGCTGTTGTCTGCCCGGACCAGACAGGAATATAGTCCTTTGGCCATTCATAAAGCACGTTCCCCTGAAAATCAGTGACTTTTCTGATTGCGTGTGCCTGTCTGTAATTTCCATCAATAAAGCTTGTGTAGGCATCTGTCAGCTCAAGAGGGGAGACACCGTATGTGAATCCACCAGCAGCGGCTGCGAGCGTCTGATCACTCGGACCAACCTGATTAAAATCAAAAGCACTTAAATAGGCAAAGGATTGTTCCACACCTGTTTCTTCCATCATCCGTATCGCAGGGGTGTTAAGGGAAAGCAGAAAAGCGCGTGAAATAGACACGTCCCCGTATTCAACTCCACCGTAATTCTCCGGACAATAGTTCTGAAAGCAGTATGCATCCGAATTTACTGTTTGCGTGAGATAAGGCTGAAATGTCTCAATATAAGGCCCGTAAACGAGCAGCGGTTTGATGGCTGAACCCGGCTGACGGACAGCCTGATAAGCCCGGTTGAAATTGTATTTCTGATAGTTTTTGCCGCCGGAAAGACTGACAATTTCACGTGTCTGATTTTCGATCACCACTGCTGCACCTTCCACACCATCATATGGGAGGTTTGCCTTGACTGCTGCCACAGTCTGATTTTGCATTGCAGGGTCAAGCGCGGTATGGATATTGACGCCTGATTTTAAAACCTGCTGAACACGCTCATCAAGCCGTGCTTCAATCGAAGCTTTTTCAGACGTTTTCTTCGCCTTATTAAGCTGTTCTTTAAAACCTTCCTGGTAAGCAATCAGCTGACGCAGCTCATATTCCACATAAAACGTATAGTCGGGATGCAGATCATTGGATTCTGTCACACTAATTTTGATCGGCTCGGCTTTGAAGGCTGCCGCTTCTTCAGCAGTGATTTTCTGTTCCGTTACCATCAGGTCAATCAGGCGTTCCTGACGTTCCTTTGCCTGATCAAAGTTTGATAAAGGGTCGTATTTTCTCGGGTTATTCGGGATGGCGGCCAGAAAAGCCAGCTCAGCTTTTGTGAGTTCACTTAAATCCTTCTGAAAATAGTATTTCGATGCGGCCTTTATTCCGTATACACCATTGTTGTAGTAAATAATATTTAAATAGGCTGTTAAAATCTCATCCTTTGACCATTGGCTTTCAATTTCACTTGCATAAAACAGCTCCGTCATTTTGCGGTTATACGTTTTCTCCTGGGTCAAATACAGATTTCTTGCGAGCTGCTGGGTAATCGTACTGCCACCCTGCTCGATATGAGTGAAAACCAGGTTTTTGACAACTGCCCGAATGATCGCCCCTGCATCAAAACCGATATGGTCATAAAAATTCCGGTCCTCTGAATAAACCGTTACATCCTTTAAAAATTGAGGTAACTCTTCTGAGGTGGCGTGCATTCTCATGCCGGGTTCGCTTTTTGATATTTGTGCACCATTGCGGTCATAAATAAAGCTTGTCTGCTGAACAGTCTGTTCATCAAGCTGAACTTTTTCATCAAGTGCCCGCTGAAAATCAGACTGCGCCTGGATTTCTTTATTCGTTTGAAGCCAGAAGAAAATACATAACGGGATGAGGAGAAACACACCCATAAACCCCATGGTCATTCTCATCGCAGGAGTCTCCATTCTAAAGTTAGTTCACGGACGTTTGCTGTGCGCTTATTTGCCTGCGGCTCCACCATAAGAGGCTAAAGGCTCCCAGAAATAAAGCGCCTGTCACATAAAAGACGGAAGAAATTCCGATAAATCCGGAGATCACACCGCCAAAAACAGGGCCTGCCACATTGCCGAGAAAACGGAAGCTCTGATTATAACCAAGCACTTCACCCTGCATGGATACAGGTGCAGCGTGCCTGATAAAAGCTGTCACGCTCGGAATAATTCCGCCAATCGCGATCCCAAATAAGAATCGCAGAATCACAAGCTGCCATAATTCGGTTACGAGTGCCTGTGGAATGATGAAGAGGGCTGACAATACGAGAAGTATCACAAGAACTTTCTCATAGCCGATCGCGTCACCAAGTCTGCCCCAGCTTCGTGTAGCAATGAGATTGCCAAAGCCTGTTGCAGAAAAAGCCATCCCTGAAAGAAAGGCAATATTGGCTGCGCTCGTCAGTCCATCCACATACAGCGCTAAAAGTGGCTGAATACTGAAATTCGCCATCTGAACAAGAAAGGATAAGACCATCACAGTCATCAGCATGCGGTGACTCGTAATATGTCTGAACACTTCTTTTCTTGTATACGTCCGTTCTTTCTTTTTATCGGCATCTTTTTTCTTTTCTGAAATACCAAACATCACAACGGTTGCTGCAACTGAGATCGAAATCGCGGTGATCATAAAGGTGTAGCTGAAACCGAATGTATCTGCCATCAGCCCCCCAAGGAGTGGGCCGAATAATCCGCCGGTCACGGTTCCCATTTGAAGGGTGCCGAGTGTGCGGCCGGCAATATGCTTTGGTGTCTGTGAAGAGATAAGGGCAAGAGAAGTAGGAATAAAGCCGGTTACAACGCCCATCACCATTCGTAAGATAAACAGTCCTTCAACAGACTGAATGAATCCCATGAGAAAGATGCTGAAGGCAATGCCATAGCCGGTGATCATCAGAATCGGCTTATAGCCAAACCGGTCACCGAAACGTCCCCAGATCGGAGAGACAAAAAATGCAGTCAGAAACGTTACACCGAATACAAGACCGGACCATCTCTGAACATACTCGTCAGAAAAGTCACCCATTGTTTCTAT
Source organism: Jeotgalibacillus aurantiacus (assembly GCF_020595125.1). Classification (NCBI taxonomy): domain Bacteria; kingdom Bacillati; phylum Bacillota; class Bacilli; order Caryophanales; family Caryophanaceae; genus Jeotgalibacillus; species Jeotgalibacillus aurantiacus. The sequence continues at coordinate 26,308 of NZ_JACNMS010000007.1, read as the reverse complement.
ATAAAGAGAGAGAAATGGAAGGATCATAGTAGCACTCGCTGCCACGAGGAAATTGGCGATCCACATAATAATTAAATTCTTTTTTTCGACTTTGATAACAAACACCTTCTAACATTCATCTGAATTATTTCGAGAGTCGTAACAAGTATAACGTAATAAAAAAACGATGCAACTTGAAATCTCTCACATTATGTCGTAAGAAAATTCAGACATTTATATGTGGATTACCCAACTGCATGGTATAATTAATCACATGAGAAAGGAGGAAAGAAAATGGCCGGCGCTGATCAGACAATTATTTTTCTGGACTTTGAATTTTCCATGCCGGATGGACGGGGACCAAAAGGTTTTTATCCTGAAATTATTGAAGTAGGTCTCGTAGCCGTCAGAAATGGAGAAAAAGAACAATTTTCAAGCTATGTGAAACCGAAAAAATTTAAGAGGCTGTCCAGGAGGTGTAAATCCTTCCTGAATATCAGTCAGGAGCAGGTCGACAGCGGCATCTCTGTTCATTCCCTTGTCAAAAAGTTAGCAGAGCTGAACCACGATGGCTTTTGTAAAGTTGTGACCTGGGGCAACATGGACATGAAGGTGCTGAGACAGAATTGTGAAAAGGCCGGGCTGATCTTTCCGTTTACCGGTGAATTTGTCGATTTATCCATGGAGTACAAACGCTTTTTTGGAGACCGGAATCAGACAGGATTATGGAAAGCCGTTCAGGAATATGGAAAGGATGGGACGGGTAAACACCATAAGGCCCTCGATGATGCGATGACAACCTACCATATTTATCAGCTGGTAGAAAAGGATAAGCGCTATTTAAACAAGAGCGAACCAACTACGATTGGGGACAGAGTGGATTTTTCCGCTTTACGCCAGTTTCTGGTTCAATAAAAAAGAGCCCTCCTGAGAAGGGCTTTTATTTTTGGTCAGGAAAAATTCATGTTATACATGAGTTCATATTCTTTTTTGACACCTGCAAGTGCCTCGAGGCTTTTCTGATTAAAAGCTGAATCCTCTTCCTTTAATCTCCATTCAAGCTCCATGACAGCTTCAGCCAGGTGCTCATAATAATCACCCGGTTTCCCGTCAAACGGTTTTACCATTGTTGCGGGAATATTTGCGCGTTCATTAAACGCTAATGCTTTTCTTTCATGAAAGAGCGGAACATCTGTCTGATTCGGATTGTGCAGATCACCCTGAATCGGATGCTTCAATACGTCTTTAATCTGGACGACCTTTACACTGTCTTTATCCTCTGTCACCACGCCTATATAAGCGCCTGTTTTATAAAATGCTTTTACATATTCAGTCAATCTTAACGCCTCCTGTACATGTGATGCCATCACCAGTTTTTGTTATTCTTCATTATTTAGTTTAACGTAACTTAATGATTTTTTCTGTAAATTAGGCTAAAGTATAAGGTGGAGGCGAGAAAATGAAAATGAAATGGATGTTGTCATTGTTATTTGTATTGTTATTAGCAGCCTGCGGAGGAAATGCTGACAGTGGCTCAGATACTGAAAATACAGAGCCTGCTGAAGAAACGGCAGAAGACACGGCAGAAGACACGTATGCTGAAGCGGAACCGGTTGAAGAATTGCCGGTAGTGGAAGGATATCCACAAACAAATCCTGAACCAGGTGAAAACGAGCCGGTTGCAACTATTAAAACCAATTATGGGGACATCACAGTGAAATTTTTCCCTGAACAGGCTCCTCTAGCTGTCGAAAACTTTTTAACACACGCTGAAGAAGGGTATTATGATGGTGTAATTTTTCATAGAGTGATCGAGGACTTCATGATTCAGGGTGGCGATCCAGAGGGAACAGGTGCCGGCGGTGAAAGTATTTTCGGAGAACCGTTTGAGGATGAATTTTCACCTGAACTTGTTCATATCAGAGGCGCATTATCAATGGCCAATTCCGGTCCTGCTACAAACGGCAGCCAGTTTTTCATCGTGCAAAACCAGACTATGACAGAGGACCTCGTTGCCCAAATGGAGTCAGCCGGTTTTCCTGAAGAGCTTATTGCGATGTATCAGGAAAGAGGCGGCACGCCATATCTTGATAACCGTCATACCGTTTTCGGACAGGTGATTAAAGGTATGAATATCGTGGATAATATCGCAGCGGTTGAAACAGGCAGTGATGATCGTCCGGTAGAGGAAGTTGTCATTGAATCCATTGAGGTTCAGGAGTAACAGATTTAAAGTTTATCAATTTCGAGTAGAGGCTGGAACAGTCAGTTGTTCCAGCTTTTTTCATACAATCTTGACCTGATCATTTTTTACATACATGGAGGAAGTAATATGAATGAACTTTTATTGAAATACGCAAAACTTGCTGTTAGAACAGGGGTCAATATTCAGGAAGGACAATTCCTTTGGATTGCCGCTTCAGTTGACAGTGCCGCATTTACAAGACTCGTAGTCGAAGAGGCGTATCGCGCAGGAGCGGGTAATGTGCATGTTCAATGGCACGATGATCGTGTGACCAGACTTTTTTATGAAAAGGCGCTAAACGAAGAGTTCGACTATTACCCGGAATGGCTGACAACGGCGCATGAAGAAACCGTTGAGCGCGAAGGGGCATTCCTTGTCATCGAATCAGATAATCCCGATCTGTTAAAGGGAATTTCCTCTGACCGGATTGCCGCTTTTGCAAAAGCAAGGGGAGAAGCGCTCGGTGCTTTTTATGAAGCGATAGAAACAGACCGCATCAGCTGGTCCATTGTGGCAGTGCCTTCTGCTGACTGGGCGCTGAAGCTGTTCCCGGAGAATTCTGAAGAGGAAGCAGTGGAGAAGCTGTGGGAATCCATCTTCTCTGTGACAAGAATTCTTAAAGATGACCCGGTGCTTGAATGGGAACATCATATGGAGAACCTGAAAGAAAAAGCATCGTCATTGACTGAAAGGCAATACGCGGCCCTCCATTATCAGGGGCCTGGGACAGACATCACGATTGAGCTTCCCGCTCAACACAAATGGCTCACAGGGGGCTCGAAAAACAAAAAAGGGTATAACTTTATCGCCAATCTGCCGACAGAAGAAGTGTATACGGTTCCTCACAGACTTGGTGTAAACGGCTATGTGACAAATACAAAACCGCTTGCTTATCAGGGGAATATCATCGACGGATTCACACTTACATTTAAAGAGGGAAAAGTCGTTGATTTCAAAGCCGATGTTGGACAGGAGCTTCTTGAGAAAATCCTGACAATGGATGAGGGGGCACCGTACCTTGGCGAGATTGCACTCGTGCCACATCGTTCGCCGATTTCTGATTCAGGCATTCTGTTTTTTAATACGCTGTTTGATGAAAATGCATCAAACCATTTTGCGCTAGGCTCGTGTTATCCGACCTGTATTGAGGGTGGAACAGAGATGAACGATGAAGAGCGGATTGAGGCAGGGTTAAATGACAGCATTGTCCATGAAGATTTTATGATGGGATCTGCCCAGATGAACATTGATGGGATCAGGTCTGATGGAACGCGTGAACCGGTCTTTCGCAATGGGAACTGGGCAACTGAATAGGCTGTACACGAATTGTTCACGTGATGTATGAGGGAAGCGTTGTTATAATAAAGAAAATTGTGTAAGTGAGGAGGCTGCGCCGTGATCTTTGACTTGTTTGTCTTGCAGCTCTTTTTATATTTTCCGGAAGATAAGTCCGAATACCTTCCAGCTGCATTATGGCTCTTATTGTTTGTAATTATGACGTATATTACGTTTCGCTGGATTATCCGTGTGTCTAAAAGGCAGGCGGAGGAAACGAAGAAGCTTGAAGAGAAAATGTTGAATGAACGTAATCATTCATCTAAATAAAAAAAGGCCGGGATGAATCCCGGTCTTTTTTGAGTTTAATGAATATGAAAAACCGTGCCGGGTCATTCCTGCGCTTTCCTTTGTGTCTAGCTGCGGCGACTAGCCCCTCGAGGTCATAAGTCAAAGATGAACGAGGGCAAAGGGCAGCCCTCTTTTCATCTTCGCCTTATGCTTGTCGGGGCTGGACGAGTCGCCTCCACTTTTCTGTGGCCGCGCGGTGAGCCAGCTAGTGCTACGCACTACGCTGTCTCACTTGTCGCTTCACTGCCGCAGGAGTCTCCGGAATGACCCGGCACTTATCATGAATTCTTCAACTGATATGTGAGACGGTGATGTTGATCATCAACTTAAATCTGTCGATAGCTCAACTCACTATGTTGAAAGTGAACCCTGTTCTGTTAACGAAATGGAGAAATCCGCATATAGGACCCAGTGATTTCCTTATTGCCATTCAGACAAGGTATGATGTCATTACAACTAACTCACCCCAAAAATTATTTAAACACCATCTGCAACCTTCTTAATCCTTCTTCGACCATGGATCTTGGGCAGGCGATGTTCATTCTGATGAATCCTTCTCCACCTTTTCCGTATTTATCACCCGGTTCAAGTGCGAGTCCGGCCTCATCGACGAGTTTCTTTTTGATTTCCTCGTCAGATAAGCCGGTTTTTCGTGCGTCCAGCCAGAGAAGGTAGGTGCTGTCAGGTTCCATGAGATCAATCTGATCCATTTCCGAGACCGTATTTCTGACAAGCTTAAGGTTTCCGGTCAAATAATCAATCAGTGATTCAAGCCATTTCTCTCCTTCAGAATAAGCGGCTTCCATCGCGGTAATGCCAAATGTGGAGAGGGTGAAAAATCCCTGACGGCCCTGTTCTTCCTTGATTTTCTCGCGGATTTCTTCATCGGAACAAATGATAGCCGACGCCTGCAACCCTGCAAGATTAAAGGTTTTGGATGGTGCAACAAGCGTAATAATATGACTGTGTTTATCACCGGCTGCTTTTGCTGTAGGGACGTGGCGCGCATGTCTGTAAATTAAATCTGAATGAATTTCATCTGAGACTAGCACGACATTATGCTCTGCACATAAATCGGATAGTTTCTTCAACTCATCACTACTCCATACTCTTCCTGATGGATTGTGTGGGCTGCATAGCAGAAACATCTTTACATCAGACAGTTTCTGACTGAGGTCTTCCCAGTCTATTTCGTAGCGGCCATCTTGTTCGATTAACTGAGTCGTCACAACGTTCCGTCCATTTTGTTCAATCATGCCGAAAAACGGGGTATAGACAGGAGTCATGGTTAAAATGTGATCTCCGGGAGCTGTTAACGCTCTGATGGCGGTTGCGATTGAAGGGACTACGCCGATTGAGTATAAATACCATGATGCATTGGTTTTAAAACCGTGCCGTTTTTCAAGCCAGTCCGCAATCGTTCTGGCAGTTGAAGGTGGTACAAAGGTATAGCCGTATGGAGGCTGTTCGAGCCGTTTCGTTAAGGAAGTCATGACGCTTTCGGGCGGAGCAAAATCCATATCCGCCACCCACATCGGAAGCAAGTCATTCTTTCCGAACAGTTCATTCATCATGTCCCACTTCACGGAATGTGATCCGGTTCTTTGCGTTTCGCGGTCAAAATCAATCATGCAAACACTTCCTTTCTATTTCTCTATTCTATGGTATGATAGATGAAGCATTTTTCAAAATGATTAGGTGGTACAAATGAATATAAGTGAAATGGATTTAAAACTCATGTCCATTCTGCAGGAGTGGGACCCGTTTGGTAAAGGGGAAGAGGGGTATGATCATGAAATTGCTGAAGTCATTCAAGCTGTTCATGAGCTGCATCACCCGACGGATCTGGCCAGACACATCCAGGCAATCTATGAATCCGGCTTTGGCCAGTGGATCCCGCTGCAGGATTGTACAAAAGTTTCCTATAAGCTGCTTGCAGTGAAAATGGATGCTGTATATGAGGAATAATGAAGTGAAACCGTACTGATCGCAGTGCGGTTTTTTATGTAGGGTTTGGTAACTTCAGATACAAAGGACTTTCCATGCGCGAAGACGACCAGTATCCTGTCATTAGCTGAATACGCGTATGGAGAGTCGTGATCACTAAAAATGCTGTAGTCCAAATGTCACTGAACTCACGAATTTTTAATTAAGCTCACGAACTTTCCCGTTAAACTCACGAACCTGAGAGGGGAACTCACAAACTCTGCCCGCAACCTTACAAATTAACGCCCTAACCTCACATTCCTCACAAAAAAGGAACGGGCAGCAGCCCGTTCCTTTCCGTAAAGTTATAATAGTTCTCTCATTTTGTCCAAGAAGATTAAAATAATCCCAACCGGTGCGACCACCTTGATCAGTGTATACCAGACTGTCATCCAGCCGTATGTGCCGCCAGCCCCTTTAGAGAGCTCCCCGAACACATCTTCTTTTTTCAGCTTATAGCCTACAAACAGACTGATCAGTAATGCGCCGAGCGGCAGTCCGAAGCTGCTTGTAATATAATCTGCAAAATCGAACATGATATAGCCAGCAATCGTTACATCTGAGAAGACGCCAAATGACAAGGCACTTGGAAGTCCCACGATAAAGATAATGATTCCGGAGATCCAGGCATACTTTTTACGTTTATCATCCTGACCGCGGGAAAAGGTAGCTGTTACGATTTCGAGAATCGAAAACGCAGACGTTAGTGTTGCAAACAAAAGCAGGACAAGGAAGACAAACATAAACACGCCACCGAACGCCAGCTCGTTAAAGATCGCAGGCAGCACAACAAATACAAGTCCCGGTCCTTCTCCCGGTTCAAATCCTAAAGCAAACACGGCAGGGAAAATCACAATCCCTGCTAAAAGTGAAATGACGATATTCAGGATCGCAACGGATGCAGTAGAGCGCCCGAGGTTATCCTGATCCTTTAAATACGAAGCGTACGTAATCATCACGGAAACACCGACACTCAGTGCGAAAAATGACTGCCCTAGTGCAAGCAGCATTGTATTACTGTCAAAATAACTCCAGTCCGGTACGAATAGATATTCAAGTCCCTCCATAGCGCCATCCAATGTGAGAGAACGAATGGCTAGCACAATGAACATGATGAAAAGTGCCGGCATCATGATTTTGCTGGCGCGTTCGATTCCGTTTTGAATCCCGCTCTGGACAACCCAGATCGTGATAATCATAAACAGGGCCTGTGCAACCAGTACTTCAACAGGGTTAGCAATAATAGATTCAAATAATCCGCCATATTCCTCCTGTGTCAGTCCGGTCAAACCACCAGTCATACTTCTCCATAAATAAGATAAAATCCAGCCGCCGACCACACTGTAGAAAGATAAGATAATTATGGCGATAATCGTTCCGATAATCCCGATAAACGGCCAGGCTGTTCCCGGCGCAAGCTTTTTGAACGTTGTCACAGCATCCGCTTTTCCTCTGCGGCCAATGACAAATTCAGCAAGCAGGATCGGTCCTGCGATTAAAACAGTGAACAGAATAAACAAAAGAAGAAAAATACTTCCTCCATTTGAGCCTGCCATATAAGGAAACTTCCAGATTGCCCCCAGACCGATTGCAGAACCGGCTGCAGCAAGGACAAACCCGAGTTTTGAAGACCATTGCTGATTACTCATTTCATTCACCTCTTCAATTCATGATTTGTATATGCTACTACATACCGGGATCATAAGAAAAGACTTTTTTGAAAATTTAACGAATCCGTTAATCGGGAGGGGGCCAACCGCATACAAACCTGTTAGATACTGGACGTTTTACTAAAATAAGAATAAAACAGATCATCTTCTGTCTTTTTTGAAACATTCTGATAACATAGTACGTATAAGAGGTATGTGTAGCAAATATAAAGGCAGGTGGAACAATTGAGAGAGAAATCCAAAGAGCAGCCTCAGGAACAGCCTGAGTTTTTATATGAAGTGGACCAAATCAAAGAGGCAGAGCTCTTTTCCATTATGATGGGTTATAGTGAAGCAGAAAAATCAGAAGCAGTAGGTCAGGTGCTGGACAAGTCAGGTCAGGAGCGCGATGTAATCGGGACATTTGTCCGTTATGGCGAGACCAATCCTCCCGAGGGCCCTTCTGTGAAAGTTTCTGCTTTTGCAGAGGATCAGGAGCTTCATGAATCCATTCAATCATTGTCCTACAAACAGAAAGTGCTTATTTTACTAACTTCATTTTACTCCATTTCAGATGCTGATGCGGCTGCTTCTCTAGGTATTTTTGAAGAACAGGCGAAGGTTGAAAAGCAGGAAGCGTATCATACCCTGGCTAAAAGCACGAACACAGAGCAGGATCAGATACCGGCTATGCTGACATTTTTAAATAAAGCCTATAATAAAGTGCCTTTGACCTTACAGCAGCAGGATTTCACCATAGCTGAACAACCGCACAGCTCAGTTGATAAAAAAGCAAAGAGTAAAAACTGGCCCGCTGTCACGACTGCAGCTGTCATTCTGCTGGCTGGAGGACTTGCATTTGCGCTGAATGATCCGATTCCGGAAGATACAGAGAGAACTGCTTCGGCAACTGAAGAGCAGGAAGAAGAGAAAGAGCCGATTATTCCTGAGGAAGAAATTGATGCAGTCAGTCAGGAATTTGATAAAAAGAAAGAGGAATTGCTAGTTCAGTTAGGACTTTCCCCTGAAGAAATGAACCGGCTACCAGTAATTGAAATGGCTAAGAGTCAGCTGGCTCATTTAAAGTGGATTAACGAAGAGAATGATCCTTATTATTCAAGTTTAAGTGAAGAGGACTTAAAGCATGAGATAGACATGGTAAAGGAATCAGCATTACTGTCAATTGCACCTCCACTCTCGTTTTTAAATCCTGACCTACCCATGTATAACCAGTGGTTTCCTGAAAAAGATCTTTATACTAAATCGGATGCTGCCTCGGCCTTTTTCAGTGATTATGCCCAGGCTCTCCGTCAGATTTATGAAGAGAAACTGAATGCCCAAAGGGAAGAGATGGCCCCTTGGAGCCGATCCTACTATAAAGAAAGCGAGTTACCCGAAGATGAGAAAGTGCTGAGAGAAAAAATCAGGGAAAATGGATTTGATTATGAATATGACTTCGATCAGAACCGTTTTCATGTAAAAATCGGCGGTGAAAAATTTGAGGAAGCAATTTTACCACTTGAACCTGTATTCCAGGACGTGCTGAAGAACATGCCTGAACTGGATGTGGGGGTTTACGGTCAAGCTGTTCCGGATGATACACAATCGCCTGACGAAACACTGCAGGTATTATTGAAGCTCGATGAAAATATTTCAATGCTGACAGCGTCACAGCCCAACGAATCAGATCCGTATGCAAGGTCAAATCTGTTAAATAATCAACTACATCACTTTGAAAATCTTTTTGCTAAATACATTTCCGGAAACTATGAACAAACTCTATTTGAAGATGGTGTCTTAAAACAGGACGTAAAAGAGTCGTGGGAAAAGGTGCTTTCTGATCACGTCTTGAAAGAAACGGAAATCTACGAAGCGGTTCAATTTCAATATGAATTACTAAAAGCTAATCAGTTTGAACTGCTAAGAGGAATCGAGAATTCAGACTTTCTTTTATATCCAGATATCAGGTACTGGTACCATTTCGACGGCCATTCTACTTTCTCTGATTTCCCTCTTGATCATTATCTAGGGAAAGTATACGAAGTTTACACAACACCGGAGAATCGTAATAAGTTATCTTTATTGCCGCCTGAAGAAATTGCTGTACTTTATCTGAACAGTATCAAGCTGCAGGATACGGAAGTGCTGTACTCATTTTTAGAACCAGGTGATAAACTGCCTTCATTGAAAGAATTTCAGGCCCTGGTTACACCTGACGTTCTTGGAAAGATCAATCTCGAGCAAGTAAACAATGTATTTGTGAATTCAGATAGTATGAATGATAACCTGTCTGTAAATGTAGAAAAAGGCGATGGCACGATGTTGATCATGACAATGGTCAAAACCGATGAAGGATATAAAGTAAAATACACTAGTGATCAAATGTTTGATCGTTATTAATTGAGCAGGAGGAGGTCACTTCGATTGAATATGAAGTGACCTCTTATCTTTACAGGGAGTGATTGGGTGTTTACACCTCAAAAAGAACTGAATGATTTTTTGTTTGCAATGGGGATTTCCTTTGAAGATCGCGGTCGGCTGTTATGTGAGATGGATCAGAATGAGTCCGATACCGCTAAGGGTAAATGGCTTCTGAATCAGATATATGATGTGCCTGTTTCACAAGAGGGAAAAGATGAGTTTATCCATTATGAAGATCAGGAGCTGTGGCTTGAGATCATCACGCTGCCCACTAAAGCGAGAGCGGCGATTGTTTTATTTTACTTAGCTGATCTAGATGACTTCAGCGAAATGCCGGCAGATAAAGATGAAGCTTTATCGTTGCTGATGGATCAGCTCCGTGTGAACAGGGGTTATGAAGTTACTGTTGACCAGGTAGAAAAAATGCTGCTCCTTTTAGCAAAAGGTATAAAGAATCGAGAGGCAGAGACGTTTGAAGTTAATCAACTCAGGACAGATTCTCCACAGGAGAAAAAATCAAAGAAACTGGTTTACTTCACGGGAGCGGCGATATTGCTGTTTTCAATCGTCATCGCGTTGCTGACGAATCAGCCTGGTGGACAAACGATACAACTGGCAACGTTGCGTGTGCCTGATTCAATGGAAAGCGAAATGCAGGAGATGACGAGGTTAAAAGAATCTGTTTTACAATCTCATATGACGAAAACAGGGCTGAATGAGGCAGAGTTGCAATCCATTGATTTTTTTGCCCCTTTTTACAACGAATATGAAAGTATCGTCAACGCGATCGGGCAGGCAGAGGAAGAGTTTGAGCTTGAAGGGGTCAGGATGCAGATGGAGCGTCTGATGACAATTGGTGATTATGTGTACAACACACCAATTGAAAGGTTTGACCAAAATATAACTGACATACAAGGGGAATCTGATTTTGAAAGGGAGAAGCAGGCGGGGGATGCCCTCAATATTTTTATCGATGCAACTAAAGGAATGCGGGCATTATATCAGGAGAAAATAGACGGATACACTTATGAGCTGGACCAGCTTTCAGGCGGTAATCTGTCCGAGTATTCCCCTTCACGGGAAACTCAGGATTTGATTGATGTCATTACTCAAAATGGTTTTGAAGTTGTTATACTTCCGGAAGAAAAAGAGTACAAAGTAGAGTATGGCGGGGAAAAATTCATGGAGGCTGCCGGTGGTCAATTAAATGATGCATCTATTTCCTTACTTTATGAACAGACATCTCTTCCTTATGTTGAAGAAAGAGAGACGGACTTGAGTTATGAACAAATGGCTCAAAAACTGCTCGGCTCAGAGGCCATCATATCAGGACTGGCGGGCAGAAATAAATTAGCGGATGACTATTTGCTGCAGCATACACAGCTTTTTTACGCGTTTTTGCGTGAACTGAGTGATGACGAAAATCGGCTTTCGTCAGAGGTTCGTGCTGTCTGGGAAAGTATGATCACGACTGAAAATCTTAAAAAATCAACAACGGCCAGATATATAGCCGCCATTTATGAAGAGCTTGAGGCGCAAAATTTTGTTATTAATCCGGAGACGAGTGAGATTATTCACCGGTATACACAGGCGCCGGCCGTTTATCGCGTGAGGGAAAATGAAGCGTACTTCCCGCTGGATCAGCAGCCCATGTATGAAAAAGCCAACATGATTGCTACTTTCCAGGATGAATTCGATGTCAAACCCTTGCTTCCGGATCAGGTTATCCAGGTATACATACAAATGATCCTGACTTCGGAGAAAGAAGCCGCATATTTTGTCGCTGACACTTCTCTGTCGTATGATGAATTTGAAAATCTTAATTGGCAGATTCCGAGCTTTCATGCGGATGGCATCATTCAATTTAAAACAGATTATGATTCTGACAATGCTGCAAGAGTAACGGCAGTTCACACTGATGGTTCTGAATATCCGTTCGAACTCGTGCAGGAAGGGGGTCGCTGGAAACCCGTTTTCGATCCGGCGCATTTGACATGGTTTTGATTTAATCTCCCAACTATGATATAATCAATAATTGCGTGAAAACGATAAAAAATAATCGGTTATAGGAGAGATTTCCATGTCTACAAAATTCGAAGCAGGACAAGAACTAAAAGGTAAAGTAACAGGCATTCAGGCATACGGTGCGTTCGTTGCACTTGATGAAGATACACAAGGTCTGGTTCACATTTCAGAAATTACTCACGGTTACGTAAACGACATCAATGACCACCTTTCTGTTGGTCAGGAAGTAAACGTAAAAGTTCTTTCTGTTGACGAGAAAGCTGGAAAGTACAGCCTTTCAATCCGTGCAACTGAAGAAGCACCTGAAAAGCCACAGCGTAAAGAACGCCGTGCACCACAGGCTTCAAAAGCTGTATCTCACACAGAAGATACAACTGGCTTCAACAGCCTGAAAGACAAGCTTCAAGAGTGGATCGATCAGTCTGACATGAAGCGCTAATATTTTTTCTGAAAAACCGGGGCTCTGCTCCGGTTTTTTTGTTTGTTGTCAGATGATCCTTATCGTCTATCTATTGACACTTTCAAAGGCGCTAACAACAAATATCGAAAAATGATCGACAAAAATCAATCGTCTAACAACATATTTGATTGTGCTATCAACAAATCAAGCCCACTAAATCAGTCTAACGACATAAATAGCTTGCCTACCGACAGAAATTGCGATGCTATCGACATCTTGAAAAGCGGGGGACGGAGCGCCTGTTCTTTTTTCCAAAAAGGAACGGGCGCTCCGTCCCCCTATTTCTTGAGACGCAGCAGCCCGTTCTTTTTCATCCTGTATTGCAGGTTCTGCCGGCTCATGCCGAGCGCGTCTGCTGTTTTGGTGATGTTGTGGTCATGATATTGCAGTGATTTCTGAATATAGTAGGATTCGGCTTCCTGCAGGAAAGCATCGAGTGTTTGTGATGCTTTGCCTTCTTTGACCATAAAAGCTGAGCTGTCCAGGACCGGAGCGGGACTTGCCGGGTCATCAAATTTCAGCCTGAAGTAGTGGGGAAGGTGCGTAAATTCAATCCGCTGGTCATTCCCGAGTGCGAACATGGAGGCTTCCATGACATGCTCAAGTTCGCGGACATTCCCCGGCCAATCGTAGGAAGAAAAGAGATGAAGCACTTCTTCACTGACGTCCCTGACAGATGTCTGGAATCTGGCGTTGAAATCCTCAATAAAATAATCCGTCAGTTCTTTTATATCCTCTATCCGTTCTCTGAGCGAAGGAACAAAAATCGTCCGTTCGCTTACGGTGTAATAAAGGTCCTTCTTCAGCAACCCATCTTGTACAGCATCAATGGGATCCTGACTCAGCGTCAAAATATAATACTGTTTCAGGCTGTCTCTGCCACGTTTTTGTTTCTCAGCCACAAGATGCTGATTCAGCAGCTCCTGCCATTTAAGCTCCAGATATTCAACATGCCCCATAAAATAAGTAACCGGATCATTCGATGGTTCATTCATTTCGCTGAAGAAACGGTCAATGCTTTCTGCGGAAGCGGTTCTGAAATCAATCGCATGAAACGCATCATGCTGATAGCCGCGTTCGAGATGAATGCTTTGCGCCAGCAGCTCCTTGCCGCTCCCTGCTTCCCCGCACAGCAGCAGAAAATCATTAGAGTGTGCAGCTTTTTTTCCTTCAAAAATCATTTGTGCAACTAAAGGCGAGCTCCCGGTCCAGTGGTCAAAGGAAGAAAGCGTCGGCGGTTTCGTATCTTTTGTCTGGTCCACCGGCCTCAGCTCTCTTGCTACCTCGATCGCGCCAGCAATGTCCCCATTGACGATGATGGGGAATGTATCATTCAGCGTCATAATTTCATGCCCATTTACATTAAAGTAGGACTGTCTGACGTTCAAAATTGGTTTTTTGGATGCAAGAGCCTGCAAAAGCGTGCTCCGCTCATCCGGGTGAAACTGAAAAATATCCTGCAGCCGTTTATCGAGAAGATCGATATCATTCATCGCTTCCATTTCACGCATTTTCTGATTGTAAAAGATTGTTCGTCCGTTCGGATCTACCACGTGGATGCCGCGATCAATCTGATCCATCATGGCAGAAACAAAATCGGTGCTGATCACGGTCCCTCTGTGTGATTTCATCTAACCACCCCTTGTTAAATCATTGATCATGTATTCATCTATATAAAATTAAGAATTTTTAAATGACTGAAAAGAAAAAATACTTGAAAAATGCAATCATCTTTTGCATTATTATATATGTAAGGGTTTTCTAACTGCAAATATTTTTTGCATAGCACCCAATCACATTTATATATAGGAGGTTTACTTATGATTCCTTACAAGCATGAGCCATTCGTTGATTTTTCCGTAAAGGAAAACAGAAAAGCATTTGAAGAGGGTCTTAAAACGGTTGAAGGTTACTTAGGTCAGGATTATCCACTGGTGATTGATGGCCAGAGAGTCGTGACTGAAGATAAAATTGTCTCTTATAACCCGGCAAAGAAAGATGAAGTCGTTGGACGGGTATCCAAAGCGAATCAGGAGCTTGCTGAAAAAGCGATGCAGGCTGCTGAAGAAGCGTTCAAATCATGGAGAAAAGTAAAACCTGAAATCCGTGCAGATATTCTGTTCCGTGCTGCTGCCATTGTGCGCCGCCGCAAACATGAATTCTCAGCATTGCTTGTAAAGGAAGCGGGTAAGCCTTGGAATGAAGCGGATGCTGACACAGCAGAAGCCATCGATTTCCTTGAATATTATGGCCGCGAAATGCGCGCAATGAAAGACGGTAAGAAAGTGGAAAGTCGTCCAGGTGAGTTTAACCGTTATGATTACATTCCTTTAGGTGTAGGTGTTGTCATCTCTCCATGGAACTTCGCATTTGCGATTATGGCTGGAACAGCTGTGGCTGCAATCGTAACAGGTAACACTGTTCTTCTTAAGCCGGCTTCAACGACACCGGTTGTCGCTGCAAAATTTGTTGAAGTCATGGAGGAAGCAGGTCTTCCTAAAGGCGTTTTAAATTACATTCCTGGAAGCGGAAAAGAAGTGGGAGACTATCTTGTTGACCACCCGAAAACTCGCTTCATCTCTTTCACAGGATCTCGCGATGTTGGAACGCGTATTTATGAGCGCGCTGCAAAAGTACACCCTGGCCAGATCTGGCTGAAGCGTGTGATTGCTGAAATGGGTGGAAAAGATACGATCGTTGTAGATAAGGATGCGGATCTTGAACTGGCGGCTCAATCAATCGTGAAGTCAGCATTCGGTTTCAGCGGTCAGAAATGTTCAGCATGTTCCCGTGCCGTTGTGTTGGAAGAAGTATATGACCAGGTGCTTGAGCGCGTAGTTGAACTGACGAAAGAACTTTCTGTTGGTGAAACGAAGACGCCGGATACATTCATGGGGCCGGTAATTGATCAGGCTGCATTTGATAAAATCATGAGCTATATTGAAATCGGGAAAGAAGAAGGCCGCCTTGTTGCAGGTGGGGAAGGCGATGACAAGAAGGGCTATTTCGTAAAGCCGACTGTATTCGCTGATCTTGCACCGGACGCACGTCTGATGCAGGAAGAAATCTTCGGACCGGTTGTTGGATTTACAAAGGCGAAGGATTTTGATCATGCCCTTGAAATCGCAAATAACACAGAATACGGCCTGACAGGTGCTGTGATTACAAATAACCGCATGAATCAGGAAAAAGCACGTGAAGATTTCCACGTTGGAAACCTTTATTTCAACCGCGGATGTACAGGTGCGATTGTTGGCTACCAGCCATTTGGCGGATTCAACATGTCAGGAACAGACTCAAAAGCAGGTGGTCCTGATTATCTGACGCTTCACATGCAGGCAAAAACAACTTCAGAAATGCTGTAATGGATGATGCCGGCCGGCAAGAGACGACGATGCGGGAGCGATCCCGTAAAAGGGAAACTGCCTTTTTACTCTCTTCCAGCCGGTTTTTCTCATATTCAGGAAAGAATGGCTTTGTTATATAATGAGTAAAGAACAACAAAAGGAGTGTGCAACATGGTGACATCTACATCAACGTCAATTATTGAAAAAACAGAACGCTTCGGCGCAAACAATTATCATCCGCTGCCAATCGTCATCTCAGAGGCGGAAGGCGTCTGGGTAAAGGACCCGGAAGGCAATAAATATATGGATATGCTGAGTGCCTACTCGGCTGTTAACCAGGGGCACAGACACCCGAAAATCATCCAGGCGCTGAAGGATCAGGCGGACAAAGTGACGCTTACATCCCGCGCATTCCATAATGATCAGCTTGCACCATGGTATGAACTCATCTGTGAATTGTCAGGAAAAGAAATGGCACTTCCAATGAATACCGGAGCAGAAGCGGTGGAAACAGCTGTTAAAACAGCAAGACGCTGGGCATATGAAGTCAAGGGTGTAGAAAAGGATCGTGCAGAAATCATTGCCTGCCACGGTAATTTCCATGGCCGGACGATGACAGCCGTTTCCCTTTCATCAGAAGCAGAGTACCAGCGCGGATTCGGTCCGATGCTTCCAGGAATCAAGCTTGTACCATATGGTGATCTTGATGCTTTAAAAGAAGCGATTACACCAAACACAGCAGCCTTTTTAATTGAGCCGATCCAGGGAGAAGCTGGAATTGTATTTCCGCCAAAAGGTTTCCTGAAAGCAGCGCGTGAGCTGTGTAAAGAGCACAACGTTTTATTTATTGCAGACGAAATCCAGGCAGGCCTTTGCCGTTCAGGAAAAATGTTTGCCTGCGAATGGGAAGATGTTGATCCTGACATGTACATTCTCGGAAAAGCACTTGGAGGCGGGGTATTCCCGATTTCTTGTGTTGTTGCGGATAAAGAAGTACTTGGCGTATTTAATCCGGGATCACACGGCTCGACATTTGGCGGAAATCCAATGGCGTGTGCTGTATCTATCGCATCACTGAATGTCCTGCGTGAGGAGAATCTTGCAGATCGTTCACTGGAGCTTGGAAATTACTTTATGGAAGCTCTTCGTAAAATTGATAACCCGGTTATTAAGGAAGTACGTGGAAGCGGACTGTTTATCGGGATGGAATTGAATGAGCCTGCACGTAAATACTGTGAGGAATTAAAGCAGCAGGGACTGCTCTGCAAAGAGACGCATGAGACTGTTATCCGCTTTGCACCGCCACTTGTGATCTCTAAAGAAGAACTGGATTGGGCGATCGAAAAAATCACGGCTGTTCTTTCCTAACTTTCTTCTTAAAATCATCGTCTAATGAGTTGGGTTATGTTACAATTATGCCGATTCACACTAATTGAAATAAAAGAGGCGAACAATAATCATGGCAGAAAATTTGAATCTCTTTACGTCTACGCAAGAGGTTATTCACGAAGCACTGACTAAAATGGGGTATGATGACGCTGTTTACGAATTAATGAAAGAACCGATGCGTCTTCTGACTGTACGTATGCCTGTCAGAATGGACGACGGAAGCACACGTGTTTTCACGGGTTACCGTGCACAGCACAACGATTCTGTCGGACCGACTAAAGGTGGGGTGCGATTTCATCCGGATGTGGATGAAGAAGAAGTAAAAGCACTTTCAATGTGGATGACATTAAAATGTGGAATCGTTGACCTTCCGTATGGTGGAGGAAAAGGCGGTATCATTTGTGATCCGAGAACGATGTCTATGGGAGAGCTTGAGCGCCTGAGCCGTGCCTACGTGCGCGCGATCAGTCAGATTGTAGGACCTACAAAGGACATTCCTGCACCTGATGTGTATACAAACTCTCAGATTATGGCTTGGATGATGGATGAATACAGCCGTATTGATGAATTTAACAACCCTGGATTTATCACAGGGAAGCCGATCGTACTTGGTGGATCACAGGGGCGCGAAAAAGCGACTGCCCAGGGTGTAACCATCTGTATTGAGCAGGCTGCTAAAAAACGCGGAATTGATATTAAAGGCGCGCGTGTTGTTGTGCAGGGGTTTGGTAATGCAGGAAGCTTCCTCGCGAAATTCATGCATGATGCAGGCGCAAAAGTCATTGCGATTTCAGATGCACACGGCGCCATTCATGATCCGGACGGTCTTGATATTGACTATCTTCTTGACCGCCGCGACAGCTTTGGAACCGTCACAACACTGTTTGAAAACACGCTGACAAACAACGAACTGCTTGAAATTGAATGTGATATTCTCGTTCCTGCAGCCGTATCTAACCAGATCACGTCTCAAAACGTTGATAACATCAAAGCAAGCATCATTGTAGAAGCAGCAAATGGACCAACAACCATCGAAGCAACAAACCGCCTAAACGAGCGCGGAGTCCTGCTTGTACCTGACGTTCTGGCAAGTGCCGGCGGTGTAACCGTATCCTACTTCGAATGGGTACAAAACAACCAGGGTTACTACTGGACTGAAGAAGAAGTGAACGAAAAGCTCGAAAAGAAACTCGTTGACTCCTTCAACCAGGTATACGACCTCGCCCAAAGCAGACGCGTCAACATGCGCCTTGCAGCCTACATGGTCGGCGTAAGAAAATCAGCCGAAGCCAGCCGATTCAGAGGCTGGGTATAAAGAAAAGCGGAGGCGAGCGTTCAGCGGCGTATGCGGTGGACTGAAGCGATTAAGATAAAGGAAACACAGCGAACGAAGTGAGCTGATGTTGACTTATCGAAATGAGCTGAGGGAAGCGCACTAGCCGTTGCGAGCCGGAGCTGGACATAAGAAAAGCGGAGGCGCCTTGCTCAGCCCCGACAAGCTTAAGGCGAAGATGAAAAGAGGGCTGACCTTCGCCCTCGTTCAGCTTTGACTTATGACCTCGAGGGGCTAGGCGACGGAGCTGGATAAAGAAAAGCGGAGGCGAGCGTTCAGCGGCGTATGCGGTGGACTGTCTTCAACAATTCAAAACACCTCAAAATCGATTTCGATTTTGAGGTGTTTTTTTGTGCAGTGTGACTGACTGATTATCTTACAGGTTCCGGTTCGCGTTCTGTACGGATCACACGTTCATCATCCGTTTTGAACAGAAGGCCAAGGTTGATCAGACCGGCGATTCCGACCAGGCCGTAAATAACCCGTGAAATAGCTGAGTCCTGTCCCCCGAAAAGGGCCGCTACTGCATCAAATTGGAAGAATCCGATAAGTCCCCAGTTTAAAGCACCGATAATCGTCAACACTAATGCAATTCGCTGAATGGCACTCATTTTAACGCCTCCTTTTTATCAGGGTCGTTTGTAGTTTATCCAGAGCGGGTAAGAATATACGCGAGCATCTTCTTTGCATTCATCGTATGAATGGATGATAATATTGGATGGAAAAAGGAAATGTGACGAACAGTCATACTGTTTGCACAAATGTTTTAGGAGGCGGAATTGATGGAAACATTTACGTTTTATAACCCGACAAAACTGATCTTTGGTAAAGACCAGGTGGAGCAATTAAAAGAACAGGTTCCGCAATACGGAAATAAAGTGCTACTCGTTTATGGTGGAGGAAGCATTAAGAGAAACGGATTATATGATCAGGTTACTGGCCTGCTTAAGGAAATTGGGGCTGAGGTTCATGAATTATCAGGCGTTGAACCAAACCCGCGCTTAACGACAGCTGAAAAAGGAATCAAGATTTGTAAAGAAGAAGGAATTGAATTCATTTTAGCGGTAGGAGGCGGAAGTGTTATTGACTGCACGAAGCTGATTGCTGCCGGTGCTAAGTATGATGGAGAAGCGTGGGATCTTGTGACGAAAAAAGCGTTCGCTAAAGAAGCACTGCCATTTGGTACGGTCTTAACGCTTGCGGCAACTGGTTCTGAAATGAATGCAGGATCCGTTATTACGAATGCCGAAACACAGGAAAAATACGGCTGGGGAAGCCCTGTAACATTCCCGAAATTCTCTATTCTTGATCCTCAAAATACATTTACTGTACCACAGGATCAGACGATTTACGGGATTGTGGATATGATGTCCCACTTGTTCGAGCAATATTACCACAACACAAAAAATACACCTGTGCAGGATCAGCTGATCGAGGGTGTACTTCGTACAGTCATTGAAACAGCACCAAAGCTTGTTAATGACCTTGAAAATTACGAGCTGCGTGAAACGATCCTTTACAGTGGTACACTTGCACTGAATGGAATGCTTCAGATGGGCTACAGAGGAGACTGGGCATCTCATAACATTGAGCATGCGGTATCTGCTGTGTATGATATTCCTCATGCCGGGGGCCTTGCGATCCTGTTCCCGAACTGGATGAAGCACAACCTTGAAGTTAACGAAGCGCGTTTTGCTCAAATGGCAGTTCGTGTATTCGGCGTTGACCCTGAAGGTAAATCTGACCGTCAGATCGGTGAAGAAGGGATCGAGCGTCTGCGTCAGTTCTGGACTGAAATCGGTGCACCATCAACACTTGCTGATTACGAAATCGGAGATGACAAAATCGACGTCATGGCTGACAAAGCAATGATAAACGGGGAATTCGGTAACTTCAAAAAGCTGAACAAAGATGACGTTGTTCAGATTCTGACAGCATCACTATAAAACCAACGTAATGATTAAGCTGGTGAAGATAGAAAATCTCACCGTGTGTTTTAAGAAAGAGGGTATTTCACTTTTTAAGTGATACCCTCTTTTTGTGTGTGTAGAAATTTTTTAAATAAGTAATGATTTTATCATGTCTAAAGCAATTTGTGTTTTTGACTGATTTATAAAAAGTAGTGAAAAAAATTTAAATCAAGAGTGCCAGGTCATTCCGTAGACTCCTGCGGCGGAAAAGCGACAGGTGAGACAGCGTAATGCGGAGCATTAGCTGGCTCACCGCGCGGCCGCGGAAAAGCGGAGGCGACTCGTCCAGCCCCGACAAGCATAAGGCGAAGATGAAAAGAGGGTTGCCTTATACCCTCGTTCAGCTTTGACTTATGACCTCGAGGGGCTAGTCGCCGGAGCTAGACAAAGGAAAGCGAAGGGATGACCTGGCACGGTTTCAAAACCAATCAATATTGATGATTTTCAATTGTATCCGTTTACATACAGGACCTTTCTTGATAATCAAAACAACATCATATAAAGTGTAAACAGATAACTACAAAAAACGGAGGATAAACGATATGACTTCAATTCGTTTTGATTACTCAAACGCGCTGGATTTTTTCGGCGAACATGAATTAACGTATTTACAGGATACAGTGAAACAGGCTCACCACACCCTTCATGAAGGTACGGGTGCAGGAAGTGACTTTTTAGGATGGATTGATCTTCCAGTTGATTATGATAAAGAAGAATTTGCCCGCATTCAAAAGTCTGCTGAAAAAATCCGCAATGACTCTGATGTTCTTTTAGTGGTTGGAATCGGCGGTTCATACCTTGGAGCGCGTGCTGCACTTGAAATGCTGAACCACAGCTTTTACAATGCACTGTCTAAAAAGCAGCGTAAATCTCCACAGGTGCTGTTTGTTGGAAACAATATCAGCTCCACTTATATGAGAGATCTGATGGACCTGCTTGAAGGCAAGGATTTCTCCATTAACGTCATTTCAAAATCAGGAACAACGACAGAACCTGCGATCGCCTTCCGTATCTTCAGAAAGCTGCTTGAAGAAAAGTACGGAAAAGAAGAAGCGAAGTCACGCATTTATGCAACAACGGATAAAGCAAAAGGCGCACTGAAAACATTAGCTTCTGAAGAAGGCTTTGAAACATTTGTAGTACCTGATGATGTGGGTGGACGTTACTCTGTCCTGACTGCAGTAGGTCTTCTGCCAATTGCAGCAGCCGGCATCGATATCGAAGCGATGATGAAAGGTGCTGCAGATGCACGTGAAGAATACAGTTCTTCCGAGCTTTCTGAGAACGGTGCTTATCAGTACGCGGCAATCCGTAATATCCTTTACAACAAAGGAAAAACAATTGAGATGCTCATTAACTATGAGCCGGGTCTCCAATATTTCAATGAGTGGTGGAAGCAGCTGTTTGGCGAAAGTGAAGGGAAGGACCTGAAAGGAATTTTCCCTGCATCAGCCAACTTCTCAACAGACCTGCACTCTCTTGGACAGTACGTTCAGGAAGGCAGACGTGATCTGTTCGAAACCGTTGTAAAAGTTGCGAAGCCTCGTCATGAGTTAACCATTGAAGAAGCAGACAGCGATCTTGACGGCCTGAACTATCTGGCTGGTGAGACGGTTGATTTTGTAAACAATAAAGCATTCCAGGGAACATTGCTTGCGCATAATGACGGGGGCGTACCGAACCTGATTGTGGAAATCAATGAAATGGATGCCTACAATTTTGGTTACCTTGTGTATTTCTTTGAAAAAGCATGTGCGATGAGCGGTTATCTGCTTGGCGTAAATCCATTCGATCAGCCGGGAGTTGAAGCTTACAAAGTCAATATGTTTGCGCTTCTTGGTAAGCCTGGTTTTGAAGAGAAGAAAGCTGAGCTGGAGAAACGTTTGAAATAATGTAAGCTATAAAACCGTGCCGGTTCATTCCTTCGTTTTCCTTGTCTAGCTGCGGCGACTAGCACCTCGAGGTCATAAGTCAAAGCTGAACGAGGGCAAAGGTCAGCCCTCTTTTCATCTTCGCCTTATGCTTGTCGGGGCTGGACGAGTCGCCTCCGCTTTTCCAAGGCCGGGCGGTGAACCCGCCTGAGCTTCGCCCAGTCGGTTTCACCTGACCCTTTCCGCCACAGGAGTCTCCGGATGTGCCCGGCACTTTTAAATTTTTAAGGAACGCAATCAAATGTAATTAAGATAGAATGAACACCCTGACAAAAAGCTGACTTCGGTCAGTTTTTTTGTTTTTTCAAGAGGAAGTACTTAGGCTGATGGTGTTACATGAATTGGGGGATGCGGGGTAAGCTAGGTGAAAAAGGAGTGGTTGCTGTGCATGCTTATTCATCTGATCTTGAAGGGAAAGTGTTTCCGTTATATTTACTTGAAGAAAAATTGAAGCCTGAGGGGTTCGCCATCGGAGGCGGCTGGGATTATGACCACGGAAGCTTTGATTATCCATTGGCGCTTGAAGGCACTTATGTTCATTTAAGGCTTCCTTTTAAGCCTGTTTCAGGAGAGCTGGACAGACAGGAGGCGTATGTGGAATTCAGACAGCCTTTTCTGCTTGCCCACCAATACCAGGATGATGTTGATATTGAGGGTTCTTCGGGAAATATCCAGGCTTCATTTAATCAGTTTCAGTCACCGGTGGATGAAGATGCAACGCTCTCTTCTGCTTATGTGGCTGAAGGAGAGCGTATTTTGAGAAAAGTGGAGGATATACTTTCTTAAGTATCCCTTACTTCCATGACCAATGCGTTCCCTAGCACTTGTTTTGATTCAATCAGTTTATCAGCTCCTGCTGCCAGGGCGTGATCTGATAAATGGCCGGAAACAAGCTCGGCGATGCACAAGACGGATGGGTTCATCCTTTTTGCTGATAATATCGTCAAAATTGTCTGTGCATCAGCCGCTTCCTCATTTAAATACTGGTCAGCCGTAATGACAACTGATCTCGCGAGTGGCATTCCTGCCCGTTCCAATACGCCGGGTGAATGAGGGACGCCATGGATAAATCTCACATGTGGGAGATGAAGCAAAGGATGTACGGATAATGAAAAGTCAATTAACACAACGGGCTGATTGCCTAATTGTTCAATTAAATAATAGGACCTTGCATTCCACCCTATGACGATCGTATGGTCTGTGCAGTTTGTTTTCAGTGAACCTGATTCTACCTTTGTCTGCCTGTTCAGCATAAAGGAAGCGGCAGTAAAGAAATAGGCAGAGATCAGTCCTGCCCCTATCAGCATCGTAAAGACAGCAAGCATTCTTCCGGGTGCAGAGGAAGGGACCAGGTCTCCATAACCAACCGTTGAAATGGTAATGAAAACCCACCAGAATCCGTCCGTAACCGTTGGAAATGTTTCGGGCTCGATTAAATGAATAATGGAACCTGAAGCTGCCACGAGCAGGATGACGGATGTCAGTAAGAATAACCATCTTGGCATTCTGCCGATCTCAGGAATGTGCAACTTAATCACCTCACGTTCAGTATTGCCTGGAAGGTGAAAAAACTTTCAATTAATACTTGAAAGGCAGGTGGCAGAGCGGTAAAATAAAAAATGTCGCGGGGCTATAGTTCAGCGGGAGAATGCTTCGCTGGCAGCGAAGAGGTCAGGGGTTCGAATCCCCTTAGCTCCATACCTGACTCAGCATTGATGTCTGAGGATTTTCAATACAAAAAAGGCTTCAGGGAATCCCCTGAAGCCTTTTTTGTATGCGATGTTTGTATTTGCTTATCTGGTCTCAATCTCAGCACCTGCTACATGCTCCAGTGCAACGATGTATTCATATAATTCAGTAACTGTACTTTTACTCGAAATAGCAGCGTGCAATTCAATCATGTGAAGGTGATCGCGCGTATCCTTCAGTCTGATCTGATCAATTTTAACGTGATGCTGTCTTAACGCTTCAAGAATTTGTTTTCCTTTAGAAGCATCATTGAGCATGACTTTCAGATAGATTTCTCTTTCCCTGAATCTAGCTGGACCTGTCCATTTGAAGATGACGGGAAGAAATTCAACGCTGATGATAATCAGGATCACACCGAGAATCGCCTCGATGAAAAATCCGGCACCAACGGCAATCCCTACTCCGGCAGCACCCCAGATAATCGCAGCAGTCGTAAGACCGGAAATCGTATCATTACCTTTGTGGAGAATAACGCCAGCTCCGAGAAAACCGATACCTGAGACGATCTGCGCTGCAAGTCTCAGAGGATCCATTGTTATATTTACGTCAGGGTCACCACTAAATGTATAGGCGGATTCGATGGAAACAATCGTCAGTAAACAGCTTACGATTGATATAACCAACGATGTTTTCATGCCGACCGGTTTTCTTTTTAATTCCCGTTCAATTCCGATTACAAGCCCAAGTATAGCGGTGAGTCCAAGCTTTACGAAGATCAGTTCATCATATACCACAGGACATTCCTCCTTTTCTAATAGAAACGGGAATGAAATCAGCGTAATATAAGTTATATCTTACTCTTATTATAACTCGTCAAAGGAGATTTCACTATGCCGCCCAAAGCAGGTCTTGCATCACTGGCAATCATCGTCGGTGTCATAACCGTTTCATTTTCAGCCATTCTCGTAAAACTGTCTGCCGGTGAGCCGGGCGTTATTGCTTTTTACCGGATGTTTTTCAGCGCTTTAATTTTGATGCCATTTTTCCTTGTTAAAGAAGCCGCAAAACTTAAGGATCTCACCAGAAAAGACTGGGTGCTGACATGCATCGCCGGAATCTTTTTGGCTTTCCATTTTATTTTATGGTTCGAATCTCTTCAATATACATCTGTTGCAAGCTCTACCGTCCTTGTTACGATGCAGCCTCTGTTTGCCTTTGTCGGTGCTTATTTTTTCTTTGGAGAACGGTTCACACCTGGTGCTGTCGTGGCAGCTGTCATTGCAATCTCCGGCAGTGTGGTGATCGGGTTTGGTGATTTTAGAGTAAGTGGACTTGCGTTGTGGGGGGATGTATTAGCTCTTGTTTCATGTGCGCTTGTTACTGCGTATTTACTTTTCGGACAAAGTGTAAGGAAGAGGTTGTCTCTGCTTACATATACATTTATTCTCTACAGCATCAGTTCTATGGTCTTATTCGTTTACGTTCTTTTAAAGGGTGAATCTCTCGGACCTTTCCCGCAACAGGAATGGATATTGTTTATCTCTTTAGCCATATTACCGACACTTCTCGGTCATTCATTATTCAACTGGTCGATCAAGTGGGTGAGCACAACGGTCATTTCAATGGCCATCCTATTTGAACCTGTGGGAGCAACCATCTTTGCCTACCTGATATTAAACGAAGGGGTTAGTCTGTCCCAGGCAGTTGGTGGTTCAATCATTTTAGCCGGTCTTGGTTCGTTTATTCTATCAATGAGGAAAACAAAAAAGCCGATAGAAAATTAGTATGGTGTTATCGTCATGTTCGTTTTATAATTAAACTCTTCTAAAATGAGACCTAACAGTGGATCTATTCAAAGTTTTGATCGGGATAAAAGTTTTTTTAAAAAAGTATAATAAAAGTATTGCATGATAAAAAAATGCGTGATATATTATTACCTGTCCTTAAGAAAGCCGGACAACATCAACACTGAAAAACACAACTTGAAAAGTTGAAAAAAGTGTTGACACGAAAGGCTTCAGGATGTAAGATGATAAAGTCGCTTGATTGAAAAAAACAAGCACTTTTGCAAGATTGAACCTTGAAAACTAAACAACCAAACGTCAACGTTTAAGATTTTAAGTCTTTTTCGAATAAAAAAGACAATGAGCTTTTCAAACACTTTACGGAGAGTTTGATCCTGGCTCAGGACGAACGCTGGCGGCGTGCCTAATACATGCAAGTCGAGCGAACGGAAGAGAAGCTTGCTTCTCGGATGT